>RDXM01000031.1 GCA_004292595.1 Candidatus Kapaibacterium sp.
AAGTAGCGTGGGTACAATAAATTTTCCCTTCAAATCCTTCGCGCATGAGATTGGGCAAAAAGCCCGTATGGTCTAAGTGTGCGTGGGTAAGGATTACGGCATTTATCATAGAGGCTTCAAACGGAAAAAGCCCTCCCCCCACATAGTCTTCGGGATTGATGTCTTTGCGCTCCATGTCCATACCACAATCTATCAAAATTCGGTAGTCGTCATTTGTTTCGAGGAGGTACATACTGCCCGTTACTTGGCGGGCGGCACCCCAAAAAGTTAGTTTCATGCTGTCTTGTTTCTAAAGACTACAAAATTAAAGCATATCTGAATGGTTTGCAAGAAAAATAGTGTGCTATGCGAATACTTTTTTGTATAAAGGCTTTTAGAGGTAAATGAGAGGGTTTTTTGGGGTGGAAAAATGTTTGGACTATTTTAACATATCATACAAGCTGAATACACATCAACCTTGCCTGCCCGCGCTACAGTGGGCAGGCAAGGCTCTTGGAAGTACGAGGCTTGAGGTACGAAGTGCGAAAAACCAACTCAAACCTACCTTGCCTGCCCGCCACAAAACGCAAAAAAATAAATTTTTGAAAAAACACAACAATCTGCAAACGCTTGCGTTAAAGATAGAAAGAAAACAACCAACACAATATTTACTATGCCTAATAATAGTAATACCCCCCCGTTTTTCCGTGCCAAAACGGAACGCCTCTGTTAATACTTGATGAGGATGGCAAAGCTCCTAAGCTCAACTACTCCCTCCCACAAGATACTTCGTTCACTACCTACGGTACTATCAGTATGAACCTCGATGCATCTTTTTTCACAGCACTTGCAGATGTTCCACCGTTGCCTACCTTGCCACCTATACCACGTACAGATGGCAGTAGCCAGACGGTTCGCATTCCTGCCGACTTTATCATAAGACCTGATGGCTACTTCAACCCTATCGCTTGGAGTGGTGCAAAGCTCTTTAATACACCTGCGGTTTTATCTGCACTGAAGGCGAAAGTTGTGAGTGGATTGGTACGAGGCTCACGCGTAATATCTGAGCTGGGCAGTAACCTCAATGGGAGTGGCTTGGAAACAGGAAGTGGCGTAAGTGCGGTACGCACCACACTCGAGACCGAAGTAGGCGAACTTGAGCGAGTGCGCTCTTGGGAAAGTGTCATAAGCGACTACCTCGAAGGGTATGACCCCGCCTATATCGCCCAAAAAGTAAATGCAGGTTATACACTTACTGTAGTAGATAGAAGTGGAGGCTATGGCAAGCTCGTAGTACTGACACCACCTGTGGTGGCGGGGGAGGTTTTTCCTCAATTTTACTTCATAGAAGAATACGTTACTAAAAATTTTGCACGCGACTGCGGAGCGGGCAAGACCCTGAAAGTCCACGCGCTTTTTCCTGGAGAGGAAACGACCGTAACCATCAAGACCTTTCAAGAAACCAAAACTACCAACAGCCGTACAGACAACATGGTGGATTCTGCCTCACAAGAGAGTTCGCAAGAGCTGGAGAGTATCATAGAACGTGAGTCAAGCAAAAATATCTCAACAACAATGGGAGGTGGGATAAGAACCAATGCCTCGCTGAACTTCAGCATACCCAAAGTAGGTACGGGTACGGCAGGTATCGACAAAAACTTCAACGCCTCACGTACCCGAACCACCAACTCCCGCAACCTTAGCAAAGCTATCTCTAAATCTGTAAGCAAATCGAACTCCAGCCGACAAATCACCATCAATACCAGCACTCAAGAAAGTACCACACAGAGCGAGGAAATAGCCATAGTGCGAAAGTTCTCGAATGTGAATAAAAGTCGTGTGCTGAACCTTGCTTTTCGCGAACTACTACAGGAGTACATCACTATCACGTAC
>RDXM01000063.1 GCA_004292595.1 Candidatus Kapaibacterium sp.
TATTTTGGGCATAGTTCTTTGAAGATAAACGCTTGCGCTGCAAACCTCCTGCGGCGCGTAAAATCTTACGGGCGTATAAGCGATACCACTGATGCTGTGTTACGATGCTTCATAACGTTAGAAGCATCAATAGGGCAGGAGTTGCCCGAATAAACGCTTGGGGAGACTGTGGAAGCGTCCACGTCGTTGAACCAAGAAGCCCCCGCCTTTAGGCGTGGGGTGATTCACTTTTACAACGATGACAACATCTTATTCCGCATCTTATTCCGCCGAGCTTTGGCGATATGCTCTGCCGCTTCGAGAGCCGCTCACTATTCCGAATGGTGCGCTTTCTACACGGCATGGTTTGATTCTCGTTCTCACAGACAGCGCAGGAAATCAGGGTTTTGGGGAAATTGCTCCCTTGCAATCCTTGCACACCGAAACGCTTGCAGAGGCTGAAGCCCAGATTCTATCAGCACTTCAAAAAAATACACTGCTCCAAGAGCATTCGTCTCAATTATTTCCATCGGTGCGATGTGGCGTAGAAATGGCATTGTACGACCTCACACTTCCTCGCATGGCAAGCAGTCGTCAGCAGCTACAATCGCTCAATGCCCTTCTTTCGGGAGCAAAAGAAACACTTCTGTCGAAAGCAGAAAAAGCAGTGCAAGACGGCTACAAAACGCTTAAAATCAAGGTTGGTCGGCATTCGCTGGATGATGATATTGCTAGTGTGCGGGCAATTCGAGAGCGCGTCGGGCAGAGTATTCGGCTTCGGCTTGATGCAAACCGCACGTGGTCGCTGGAAGCCGCACTGTATCTGGGCTACGCGCTGCAAGACTGCGCAATAGATTACATCGAAGAGCCGTGCAAGAACGTGTTTGATAGTGCAGAATTTGCCAGCAAAACATGTATGCGTGTGGCGTTTGATGAAACGCTCTCCACCGCCAATACAGCAGAATTTGAGGCACGCTTGCGCGTTCCCGATGAGGCACTTGCGGCATATATTTTGAAGCCGTCGGTGCTGGGCGGCATAGAGAAAGCATCGCATCTTGCGCGTGAGGCGAATGAGCGTGGCTTGCTTGCTGTTGTGAGCAGTGTCTTTGAATCAGGTATTGCGCTGCGCTTGTATGCGCACGTGCAGCAATCGTGGAACGCGCACATCGCTCAAGAAGAGCGCACCGTTGCTTGCGGCTTGGATACTTTTTCCTTTTTGGCAGACGATACTCTCCTTCCACGCTTTTCCTCAACACAAGGTGTGGTCAATGTTTCAGAGCTTTTTGCTCGCGACGTTGTTCTCAATTCTGCAACGTGTACGTGCCTTGCCAGAGTACACCTTCAGAGCTTTATGGAGTGTGCGAATACGAAGAACACTGCGCTGAGGAATGGCGGTCAGTAAACTTTATCCAAGTTAATAAGTATAGCGAGCAAGATTACGCTGAAGACTCATAAAATCTGCCTTTCGTGGCACAGACATTCTTGTCTGTGATTCTTCAAACTCTGATAAAGACTCACAGACAAGAATGTCTGTGCCACTGAAGAAGTAATACCGTTTCGATTGTAAAATGAATACTGTCAATTCTCCGAAACAAGGCAGCATGCTGCCTTGCTAAAATCAAAGTATTCAAAATATAGTCAAAACGGTATAACTTGGATAAAGTCTAGTGTTTCTTGCTCTGACGCACTCACTTTTGCCCCCATAGCCTGATTCCTTGCTGTATTCCTTCTGCCAGCACCACAACACACACACACCCAATAAGATTATACCACAAAAAGCCAATGGAAGTCGTGTTATACAACGTAAAAATAATACCTTCGGTTGCCAGAGCTGCGATAAATACTGCTGTTCCACCAATTCTTTTGAAATAAAACGCCACACAAAACATTCCTAAAATTGCGCCATAAAACAACGAACCTACCGTATTGACTGCTTCAATCAGCGAACCCAAACTGCCCATAAACTGCGCAAACAGCACAATCATTGCGCCCCAAAAAACCGTTGCAAGCTGCGTCATTGCTACCGAGCGGGACTCTGTTATTGCTCCCTGAAAGATATTGTGATAGACATCAATAACCGTCGTAGAGGCAAGTGCGTTCATTTCCGACGATGCCGACGACATTGACGCAGAAAAAACCACTGCTATCAGCAAACCGACCAAACCCACTGGCAAATGCTGCATGACAAACGTGAGAAAAATATAGTTGGTGTCATTCGTATTTGCGCCATTATTTTTCAACAGTTGAAGTGCGCTCGTGCGGAGGCTCGTTATTTTGGCATTAGAGGCAGAAAGCCGCTCCTGTGCTTGTGTTTGAGCAATGGTATCGTGGTGTTCTTTTGCAAGTAAATATGCCCGATACTGCTGCGTGCGCTCGGCGTGATGCTGGGAATACAATCCCTGTAACGCACTCAACTGCTGACCCGAAGCGGAATGGTGCTGTATTTTTTGGAGTTCTGCGGTATTAAAAAAAATTGGTGGTGCGGTGAATTGGTAAAAAACAAAGAGCAACACGCCAATAAGCAGAATGCCGAATTGCATGGGAATTTTCATCATGCCGTTGAACAGCAGCCCCAAGCGGCTTTGCGTGGTGGATTCGCCCGAAAGATAGCGTTGTACCTGCGATTGGTCGGTGCCGAAGTAGGAAAGTTGCAGGAATAATCCGCCCAACAGTCCGGACCAAAAGGTGTATTTATTGTTCAAATCGAAGGTAAAATCAACGGTATTTAATTTGCCAGAAATGGCGGCAATACTGAGCGCGTCGCCAAAGGAAATATCTTGCGGCAGCGAAAAGACGACTAAGAACCCCACCGATACCATGCCGAGCGAAATAATTGCCATTTGGTAGGATTGCGCCCAGCTCACAGCCCGCGTCCCGCCAAGCGTTGTATAGATGATGACCAGTGCGCCAATCACAAAAATCACATAATGCACATTCCAGCCCAGCAAAAGAGCCAGAACAATCGACGGAGCATAAATAGAAATTGATGCCGCTAAACTCCGCTGTGTGAGAAAAAGCAATGCCGCCAAACCACGTGTTTTCAGGTCGAAGCGTTTGCCTAAAAACTCGTAGGCAGTTAAAACATTGAGCTTGCGATACATCGGAATTGCGGTGATAGAAAGAATGACCATTGCAAGCGGCAGCCCAAAATAGGACTGCACAAAGCGCATACCGTCGGTGTAGGCTTGTCCGGGCAGAGAAATAAAGGTAATGGCGCTGGCTTGCGTTGCCATGACGGAAATTGCGACCGTGTACCATTTTGCCTCGCGCCCAGAAAGAACGTAATCCTGCATAGTATCGCCACTGCTCGTATTTATGCGCTTTGCGAGGTAGGTTCGGCGAATACTCCAGAGAACAACAAACGAGAGTGTGGAAAGTAAAACAAGCCAATCGAGAAGTTGCATAGCGAAAAAGTAAAATATGAAAAAGAGACGGAACGGTGCGAAAGTCTGCCATGAAGCGGCTTCCCAACCGGATATTCGCCAAAAGCACGAACAAGCCCGCCTTGGGGCAAACGTGTGTTGGCAGACGAAGGTACGTGCTGTTGTGAAATTTCTCGAAGTAAATGAATTTTCCTTTGGGTAACTCGCCCGCAATCATGTAAATTGCACCTGATTTTACTGTTTTCCAAAACATTACGGAGACACTTGCGTGGCTAAAGTTGTATTTACGGTTGCATATGAAATTCCAGAACCTCAACGCGGTCAGTATATTAGCTTGATGAGTCAGCTCAAGCCATTACTGAATACTGGCGGCACGGTCTATAGCGTCTATGAGATGGACAATAAGCGCAATCACTTCCAAGAAATGTACATTTATCCGAGCAGCGAAGCCTACGAAGCGTCAGACGATGCAGAAAATGCTCAAGCGGAGGAACTCATTGAGCAAATCTACGCCCTTGCCAAAGACCGCAAAGTAAGCTATTCTACAGCAAATGAAATTGCGTAAGAGCGCACATTTCTTCTCAGAAATATTCCCTCAAAGGCAGTCATTGTACTGCCTTTTTGTATTTCTGATAGGCAGTTGGCACAGTCAGCAAAAAATACTCCAGAATACTAAAAAAATACTCTCACACCATTCTCTCACCTTATTTTTTGAACACATATGATACGCCCTCGTTATGAATTCGACAAAGCGCAAAATGCTATTATCACTGGTTTAGCGATGCGCTTGAATATCATTGGTCTTGTTTGTTTTATCGTGGGTGCTGGCGTAGTGCTGATGATGTTTGTACGACATGGGAATCTGAACGCGCTGCTCATTGGCGGGCTGAGTCTCATTTTTGGCGCACTTGCCATTTATGCCGGACAAGCATTTAAGCGCATCACCACAACGCAAGACCATGATATTGATCACCTTATCGAAGCCTTGCAAACGCTCACGCGCGTCTATAATGTGCAAGTTGCCGCTATTCTTCTCGGCGCAATCGCTCTTGGGTACTCGCTCTGGGAAAGTTTGAAATAAAAGCATTGCAATTTCGGCATTAAGTACATCTTGATTGTGAACCACGCCTCTACTACCACGAATCATGTTTTTCTCAAACAGCTTTCTCTACCACTGCGGCAAACGTTTTTTTGCTTCTTTTTGTATCGTATTGCTGCTTTCTCCGATACCGTTTTTTGCTCAAAGCGCACAAGAAAACACCAAAGAACGTAAAGGCATACTTCGCTTGGAAGACGCTTTACAACTTGCTTTAGAGCAAAATTTTTCTGTGCGTTTAGCGAAAAATTTACAGAACGCTGCTGAAAATAATAATGCTGGGTTGCGAGGATTTGGAGCGGCAGGAATGCTGCCAAATGTAAACCTCAATGCGACGTGGAATGAGAGCTTGGACAATGCCGAGCAGCGTTTTTTGACCGACACCACTGGAGAGCGTATTTTGCGGCGCAATGGTGCACGCACCGACCGCTATAATGCGACCGTGCAGCTTGATTGGACGCTCTTTAATGGCTTGAGAATGTTTGCCATCAAAGAACGCCTCGGCGAGCAGGAGCAACGCACCGCAATTCTCACGCGGCAAGCAATGGAAAATGCTGTCGCGCAAGTAATGGCGGGCTATTTCACGATTGTCGAGCAGGAAACTCTCCTGAAGGCGCAACGCACCGCACTCACGCTTTCGCAAGAACGTTTGCGTATCGTTGAAACGAAAAACCGCGTGGGAGGCGCGTCAGAGCTTGATGTACAAAATGCCCTTGTGGATGTAAATGCCGACAGTGCAGCATTTATGCGCCAAGAAGCGCAAGTGTTGAACAGCAAAGTAGCACTGATGCAGGTTTTGGGGAATACAACACAGTTTCCGCCGAGTGCAATGCAGATTCAGGATTCTATCGTCGTGAAGATGGCTTCAAGCCTCGAAGAACTGGAAAGCCGCGTAAAAGCTCATAATTCCTTGCTTCTGGCATCGGTGATTGACCAGCGTATCGCGGCTCTTGCGCTCAAAGAAGCAGAATCGTTCCATTATCCAACTCTGACGGCGTTGGTCAATTACAATTTTGCTGGTACGGAGTCGCAAGTTGGAATTTTTGCCTATAATCGCACTAATGGTATCAACTTCGGCGTTGCTGGACAAGTGAATATTTTCAATGGATTCAACATTGAGCGGCAAATTCAAAATGCAAAAATTGACCAGATTTCGGCAGAACTGCAATATGGCGACATCCACAATCGCATCACGGCTCAACTTCATCAAACCTTTCGCAATTTTCAAAATAGTATGGCGCTTATTGGCTTGGAGCGAGATAATGTGCGCCTTGCGAGGTCGGCATCGAGCATTGCCTTAGAACGATTTCGCTTGGGTGGGCTGAGTTCTTTGGACTTACGCCAAGTGCAGCAAAATTACCTTCGTGCCGAAAGCCGCCTTATTACTGCTCTTGCCGATGCCAAACGTGCAGAGATAGAACTGATGCGCCTTTCAGGAGAACTGGTGCGATAAATATCTATTTTCCCACTGTCTGTGTTCCCATCATACAAACGCCTCTACTGCACCATGAGCAACAAATGCCACAAAATAGTTGTAGTAATGGCGTACCAATTCAGCGCAGTGTGGATGCCCAGACGCAACCAGAGCAGTATTCGGGTAAAAAAAATGCCACACCGAAAAGTATCTGATTCTGGCATCTCCAGAGCGCGAAATTCTTTTTCTCAGCCCAGCGGTGGAAGGTGCAATGCACGATAAACGCCTTGCCGACGAGATGGAACTCTCACTGCCAGAAACGACACGTTTGCTCAAAGATACTGGCTTCCAGGGCTTTGACATTGATGGATCACTTTCGGTATAACCCAAGAAAAAGCCGCGTGGGAAAGCACTCACAGACGAAGAAAAAGCGGACAATCGTGCCAAATCCCGTGAGCGCGTCCGTGTCGAACAGAGTATTGGCGGTTTCAAAGTTTGGCGATGTGTGCGGGAGATTTCTCGTTCCACACAATATGAGCGGCGAGATACTTTGACATGGTACGCTGCTGGACTCCATAATTTTCGTCTGCGGATGCGAAAAAAAAACAAGTACTCCCTCCGCAACTTATTCGGAATAAACTCTATTGTCTAGTAGTCCACTGTTTAATTGAAAGTTACTGCTTCGACAATATCATTCCATATTTTGTGCAAGCTCTCCCAGCGTCTTGAATGCTTGCTCGAAGCGTTCCGACCAAGGGTAACCGCAGTTCAGGCGAACAAAATTGCGGTATTCTTCTTTGCGGGAAAAAATTGGTCCGGGGGCGATACTAATTTTTTTCTTCATTGCTCCCTCATGAAGCCTGATAGAATCTACATAGTCGGGAAATTCTACCCAAACGACAAATCCACCAGCAGGGCGCGTAACCTTCGTGCCGTCGGGAAAATATTCGCCAATCGCCGCAATCACGCGCTGTACCTGAAACGAATATGCTTTGCGCAAGGAGCGCATCTGATGTTCGTAGCCGCCTGTTTGCAGGAATTTTGCCATCACAAGCTGCGGCAAGGTTGGCGAGGCAAGATTGGTCGTGATTTTCGCCCGATAGACTTCTTCAAAAAAGCGTCCGGGCAAGGCATAGCCGACGCGCAAGCCGGGCGAAACTGTTTTGGAAAACGACGAACACAGCATCACCCAGCCGTCGCGGTCGAATGCTTTGACGGGACGCGGACGCTTTTCGCCAAAATAAATATCGCCATAGACATCATCTTCAATCACGGGAATACGGTATTTTGCTGCCATTGCCGCCAGCGCAGCCTTGTGTTCATCGGGCATACAGCAGCCGAGCGGGTTGCTGAAATTTGGCACAACAATACAGGCTTGGATGCTATTTTTTTTCATGACGGGTTCGAGCGATTCCAGCGAAATACCGCTTTTGGGGTCGGTCGGGATTTCCAGTGCCTTCATTCCTAAGCCTTCAATCACGCGCAAAATCCCGAAATAGCACGGCGATTCGACAGCAATCGTATCGCCTTCGCGGGCAACCGAGCGCAAAGAAATGTTCAGCGCTTCGGTGGCTGCAACGGTGGTAATGACTTCATCGGGCGAATGCACTCCGCCCCAATCCATTGACCGAAGCGCGATTTGGCGGCGCAATTCGATATTCCCGCCCGGATGCTCGTAGCGAGCAATACTTTGAATTTCCGAGCGAGCAATGGAAGCGTACAGTTTGGAAATTTTGGTAATGGGCAAAAGTTCTGGCGAAGGCAAAGCGGCTCCAAGCGGCACAAAATCAGCATAATGCGCGGCATTGATGAGGTCTTCAACGAGCGTTACCACATTCAGCACGGGTGCGGGCTTGGGCGCGAAGCGGCGTATGGTCGGCTCTGGCGGCATATTTCGCTGCCGCAAGCGCACATAATAGCCCGATTGCGGCTTGGCTTCTATCATTCCGATATCTTCCAAGTGCATATAGGCTTGCAGCACCGTCGAAATACTCACGTTTTTTTGCTGTGATAATTTTCGCACCGACGGCAAGCGGTCGCCTGCCTGCAATACGCTTTGTTCGATTTGCCGACGAATTTCACTAGCAATTTTTTCGTACAAATGCGCATCGGGTTCGCCCGAAGGAGATTCACGTATTTCAGCAGAAAATATCGGCGCGGAGTCAAGAGATTGAACGGTAGTTTCCATATGGCATTGAGGAGATTTTTTGAAAAGAAATTGCTGGAGAACAATGTGATACAACAGAAAAACTGTACTGGTCGCTAATTTACATTATTGTATCTGTTTTGCAATACAATTTTGCCGTAATTTTGTATGGTCATTACAATTTGACCTTTTGTCTGACCTCTTCTTTTTCAAAGTTTTTCTTTCACGTTGCTATGCACATCGCCCAGCTCAACATCGCACGAATGCTTGCTCCAATGGAAAGCGACCAGATGAAAGATTTCCGCGAAGGGCTTGAGCCAATCAATGCGCTCGGCGAGCAATCACGCGGCTTTGTCTGGCGTTTGAAGGACGAAAACGACAACGCAACAGAAATTCGCATCTTTGATGATGAGATGGTGATTGTCAATCTGACCGTTTGGGAGAGCCTTCAATCCTTATTCGATTTTGCCTACAAGTCCAACCATGCAGATTTTGTGCGCCGCCGCGCCGAATGGTTTGAAAAATCAACCGTGCCAATGTACGTTCTCTGGCAGATTGCCGCAGGGCATATTCCATCAACCGAAGAAGCGAAAGAACGCTTGGAATACCTCCAAAAGAACGGTGATTCGGCGTATGCGTTTCAGTTCAAATACGCTGCAAGGCTGATGATTGCTTAGGTTGGTTGCCGAGATTTTACTCAAAAGAGATAAACCTTGAATTCAAGAACTCATTTTTTTCATTTTATCGGAATTGTACCATGAATACACAAGCCTTTACACCGCACAGCCTCTTCTCGGAGCGTATTTTAGGTGTTCCCACATCGTTTATTCGTGAAATCCTGAAAGTAACGGTACAGCCCGATGTTATCTCGTTTGCGGGCGGTTTGCCGAATCCAGCATTTTTTCCTGTGGAGGCAATTCAAAACGCAAGCGACAAGGTGCTGACCAACGACGGCAAAACTGCCTTGCAATACTCCACCACCGAAGGCTATTTACCGCTTCGGGAGTACATTTCTGCCCGCTACAAGTCGCAGCAAGGCTTGGATATTGCGCCTGACGAAATTTTGATTACGGGCGGCTCGCAGCAAGCGATTGACCTTGTGGGCAAAGTATTTTTGAATAAAGGCGATGTTGTGGCAATCGAGAAGCCCGGCTATCTTGGTGCTATTCAGTCCTTGTCCATGTATCAGCCAAATTTTCACGGTGTAAATTTGACCAACGACGGCGTAGATGTAGAAGAATTAGAAAACCTCTACGACCGCATGAATCCGAAGATGTTCTGTGCAATTCCAAATTTCCAAAATCCAACAGGACTCAGCTACACCGAGCGCACACGCGAGCGCGTTGCAGAGGCACTTGTGGGGCGCAATACGATTGTGATTGAAGACGACCCATATGGCGAACTCCGCTTCGCAGGAACACGCGCAAAGTCGCTTAAATACTACTTCGGCGCACAGTGCGTCCTCTTTGGCTCGTTCTCGAAAATTGCCGCGCCGGGCTTGCGCTTGGGCTGGGTTGTTGCGGAAAAATCACTCATGGAAAAATTTGTCATTGCCAAGCAAGCAAGCGACTTGCACACAAATTTCTTTGCGCAGCGCGTGATGTACCAATACCTTTTGGATAACGATATTGATGCGCATATCAAGCGTATTAGCGATGCCTACGGCAAACAGCGCGATGCAATGGTGCAAGCGATTGAAGAGTTTTTCCCATCGGAAGCCCGTTCCACGAAGCCTGAAGGTGGAATGTTTGTGTGGGTTACGATGCCAGAGAATTTTTCTGCGCTCAAGTTTTTCGATGTAGCAATCAAGCAAAAAGTAGCATTTGTGCCGGGTACACCCTTTTTTGTGGATGGAAGTGGCACAAATACTATGCGTTTGAATTATTCTGGTGCGTCGCCAGAAACTATCCGCGAAGGAATTATGCGGCTTGGGAAACTTATGGAAGAGTTTATGCCGCAAGTAGCGTGAAGAAAAAAATGAAATCTGAGGGATGAATCTCGAAAATATTTTTTTATCCCTTGCTTTTGTGCGGGTTTTGAGGTGTTCGCCCGCAAGCAACAATGAGAGAATTGTTTCAGCTAAAATCTATTGAACATTGTTGAAGGGGTTAGAAACTGTTTTGTTTGAAATTATGCAATCTTGGTCATTATTGTACATTTTGAGTACTATAAGTCATTACCACATTGCTTTATTCTGCCGTTGTGCGTATATTTGTTCCAGCTCTTTGACAGATGTACAGCGTTGTTACCGAAGAAATAGCCACCCAAAGAGTATGTG
>RDXM01000032.1 GCA_004292595.1 Candidatus Kapaibacterium sp.
ATACAGTGCGTGGACATCGGCAAATGCCAAACTCGAGAACCCTTGCTCAGGCAAACTGCGGCGCAGCAAAACAGGTGGAATCTTCAGGTGTTCTTTGGCGTGTTCGATGCTGACTTCCCAGACACTGATGCTCAAGAAAAATGATTCGTTGTTGGGGTGGGCAATCAGGTCTCGGGCGTGTTGTGAAAGCCGTGGGATGTAGGTGTCCAAATGCAATTCACTCGGCAGCCTTGGGAAACAGTGCTGATGCCTCAAAATCGGCAGCAAAAAATTCTTGTCCAATGCGGTATTTGGTAGACAGAAATCTCGGTTTGCGCTGGCGTTTATCGAGTTTGGAAAGCTGGGCAATCGGTTTGCCTTGGACTGCACCCCTAAACTGAGACCACTTTCGATCATTGTAGCATGACTTCTTGAGCCTGCATTGCATGAAATTGAGCCTCAAATTCGTCTGGAGGCAAGTACCCCAGACTCGAGTGTAGTCTTTTCTTGTTATAGACAGCCTCAATAAAGGTCTGAACTTGAGCTTCAACATCAAAAAAGTCGCTGTACTCCGATAATTCTACCTCCTCGAGTTTGAGTGTTGCCATAAACGATTCCATCTTTGCATTATCGTAAGGATTCCCCTTCCTAGACATACTGATTTGTGCTTCTATAGCCTCGAGTTGATTGATATAGAGGTGCGAAGTGTACTGTACTCCACGGTCAGAATGATGAATCAAGCCTGCTGTTGGTTTTCTGGTTTCAATTGCTCTTTGTAAAGCGCGTAGGGGTAGTTCTGCATCGAGGAACAAACCCAATTCATGTCCAACCACTTTTCTCGAGAATCCATCAAGGATAGCTGCCAAATAGACAAAACCTTGGTGAAGACGAATATAGGTCAAGTCAGCTTGCCACACTTGGTCTGGTCGTTCTGGCATGAGCTTTTTGATGAGGTTGGGGTAAATCTGATTATTGTGGTTGCTGTCGGTGGTTTGCACTTTACGTTTCTTACCTCGTTTACAAAGTAATGCCTCCCGTCGCATGATAGATAGGACTTTCTTGTGATTAACGTGCTGGTTACGACGTTGCAGTTCTTTGGTTATTCGTCTGTATCCATAGCCAGGCAGTTCATTGATGATTTCCTCAATGTGCTTGACCATTTGGCTATTGTCTGGTTCGACTCGAGTTCGATATTGTTTGGCTCGAGGTATTTGCAGTACCCGACAGATTTCTCGAGTGCTGCAATTGGTCTTTTCGCGCACCAGTGGCATTATTTCTTCCCGTTGGTGCGCTCCAATAAGCGACCCTGCCCGTCAGGTGCATCTTAGGGTCAAGAAGTCCAAGGCGGTCTTCATGATCGTGTTCTCAAAGGTCATCTGACCAAGAACCCGCTCGAGTTCTGCCACTTTCTTCTCGAGTTGACGTTCCCTTGTCATGGTCTCGAGTTGGTTATCTGGCTCGCTAAAGGCGGCTTCTCCACGTTCGGCATAGAGTTTGCGCCATTTGATGAGTGTGCCTTCGGCAACGTTCAGTTCCCTTGCTACTTGGGTTGGTCGTTTTTTACCCTCGAGAATTGCTTGTACCGCTTGCAGTTTTTGGGCGGCACTGAAGGTTTTGTATGGCATTGATTCCACCTTTCTGGGTGTCCATTCTAGGACTTCCATTAGGTGGTCTCACTTTTGGGGGTCACTCCAAAGTCTTGATTCGTTCAGGTGAGACCAGTGAGGCGCAAGGAAGGATGGTGCGTTTTCTTGAGCCACCTCAAGATTTGATATTTTTAAACCAAGACAATTTCCCTACACTGTACTTACAATTTGAAGACGATGGCATCCCAGATTATGCACCACCACCATTTGACCGTGCCACCGCTTATCTCG
>RDXM01000064.1 GCA_004292595.1 Candidatus Kapaibacterium sp.
TTTTGACTGTATTTTGAATACTTTGATTTGAGCAAGGCAGCATGCTGCCTTGTTTCGGAGAATTGAAACTATTCATTTTACAATCGAAACGGTATGAGAAAGGAATTTCAAAGAATTTCAACAGACCTCCCCGCAAAAGCAGTAAAATCAGACTTCTGGAGCAAAAGCATCCTTGCTCTTGCTTTGAAAGCCTGATTTTATGCGTAGCTACGGTGTTCTTTCGTCAAAAAAGCGCGAGATTACTTTCCTGATTTCCATGCCGCAAGTATTTTCTCGTTTTCTGCGAGGTCGAACGGAGGATTTTTTGCTGCTTTGCCAAGCGTGATAGCTTTCTCAAGTAATTTTATTGCATCAGCTTTTTTGCTCATTTTCTCAAGCAACCGCGCTTTCAATACTTGATTACGGTAGTTTTCTTGAATTGCAATCGAAGCATCTACTACTTTCATAGCTTCTTCAAGATTACTGTTTGTTTGCAATGCGTAGCTTACAAAACCGCTATTTGTTGATTGTGAAGCTGCAATCGCGGTTCGAGCTTTGCTAAAAGCAAGTTCGCTTGTGGCAATTTCAATTTTTATCGGAATGCGCACTTTTTCCCATGCCAGGGCGAGCGTTGCCGAAGAATCAGTCAAATCATTGATAGTGTATTCAAGCCATTCGGTGGATGTTGCCTGCGCTACTGGCTTTACTTTCGCACGAAACACATCCTCTTCTTGCTTATAGCCGCTCGTACCAGCCAAGTTCACTGCTTTATTCACAACGAGTGTCCAGTCGCCTTGCTGCACAGGAATAAGAAAAATACTGTACTTGCCAGCAGGAACTTTTTGTCCTTCAATTTTTACATCGTCCGAAACTTCAAGCATAGTCGAAAGGTTTGCACCTGAGCGCCAAAGTTCGTTGTACGCAACAACTTTGCCCCAAATATCGCGTCCTTTCACGCCCGGACGGCTATACACAACAGAAATATCCGTGATGCCAACGGTTTGTTTCAGACTCGCTGCCGGACTTGCTGCCGGAAAGCGAACCCCCTGCGCAAGCGCATCAATGCTGGATGTTCCGACAAAAATTGCAACGCACACAAGGGCAAAACCTTGTACACGCTTGATAAATGCTGGTGATTTCATGTAATCACAACTCCAAGAGTAATAAAAAAATGGATGAGAAATAAAAATGGATGAGAAATAAAAATACTGAGCGTTTAGATGTGAATTGATGTGGACAAAACAGCTCTCTATGTACGATAAAACCTTGTGTTTGTTGCAATTTTCGGACACAATTCCGCACAGAAGTAACTATTTCTAATTATTCCGCGCACCTTGATTCACCCACGCCGTGATTTTATCAATATCGCACTGGCTCAGACGAGCGCCTGGAGGCATTTGCGACGCTCCACCCGCACCCGACAGCACACGAGGAAAGATACGATTGCGGCTCACCACACGTGCAATGTTGTCCACGCTCGAAAGATTTGCTCCGCCCTGTGGAACACTACCAGAATGACAACCAACGCAATTATTATCCAAAATTGGCTTCACAACAGATGCGTAGGAAACATTTGCTGTGTCGCATGGTGGTGCTGGTGGAGGCATCATGCCGCCACCCGTTGTTCCACCGCCTGTCATACCGCCGCCTGTACTGGTGGGCATTGTGCCGGGTTTGGGTCCATTAAAATTATCACACGAGGCAATGACAATACTGATAGCTATAATCGAAATAATGAGCGGAAGCAAGAAACGACGCTGTTGTAAGGGTGATGAAGTAGGCATAATGAAGAAAGAATAAGAAGAGAGAGTACAAGAAGAAAAATTGCGGTAAACCGATGTGGGCGAAAAACTTCAATAAAAAATATGAATTTGTGCAGCGAAGCGCGTTCCGGAGTAGGCTTCGGTTTCGACGTAGCGCACTTCGGGACGCAACTCAATGTATGGCAAGACAAACCATTGTACGCCGCCAACAATTTGCCGCGTGTAGTAATCCCCGATGCCGCCCGGTATTGCTTGGCGCGTTGTGCCGTATTCGTAGCGAACAAAGGGATAAAGCCATGAAAACGGGCGATAGGTTAATTCCACCGAGTAATTGCGCGTCTGCCGACCGTCTTTGATGCCAGAAAGTGCGTATTCGCCCATGAGTGAGAGCGCATCAGTCAAGCCCGCGCCAGCGAAGGCATTGATGAGCGTGAACGTGCCATTATTCAGCACCGACGCGCCCAGATGCCCGTTCAGTGCATGGTCTTCGGTGCGCAGCCAGACAAGAGCGCGTCCAAGCAGCGTCGGCGAGGCAAATTGTTGTTGCAAGGTTGGATTTTCGGGCAGTTTTGAGATAATAGAAATAGGAGGAATACCGCTGCCGCGTTCATCAACCGTGAGCGATTGCGCAAGATTATTCGGCAAAAATGCACCTGCCGTGAGAGATAGCCATTTCAAGCCGTCGTAGTTAATTTCCGCGCCCCAATCGGCATAATATGGCGCAATAAGCGGCTGACCATTCGGAAAAGAACTGCCTGCTACTTGGCGAATAAGCATGGTGTGGTCGTCATAGCGCATTCCGATAGACGGCTGAAAATGCCCCACACGAAGCTGCGGCAAGGTGTAATCAGGCTGGATAATCACCGAAGCCGCCCACGCGGGCTGCCCGGCATAGCGTCGCCAGAACGTAGCAGCATTCAACGTGCCTTCTACGGTAAGCCACTGTGTGGGAGTAAATGCGGCGTGCAGAGAAAGCTGCATCGGGAAAAAGCGTCCGGGAATAGTCGTCGAGCGGGCGGTCTGCGCATACTGAGCGCGTAAATCCATACCGAAAGTGAGCGTGTTATCAAAAAATGAATTTGATTCACCATCAAGCGCGTAGAGTTCTTTCAGAAGCGGAATATCTTTCGGCTTCAGCATTCCCACGTCTTTACTGGCATACCAGCCCAATTCACCACGAATGCCGCCGCCTTGCGTGGTGATATGGCAGGTCAGGCAGCGATTGCCCGTCATCAGCGAGAATTGTGGCAACGCCTGAAGTGGAGCGGTTTGTAGAATCCATACACCGAACAAGGCAATACTGAAAACGAGCATTTGTGCGCGTTGCAGCGTTGGTTTTGTGCTGGTATTGATTGGAAAATTAGTCAATATCTTGTTCATACCTGTCCCTTGAAAATCAATGAGGAAATACTCAATTACGCCGATAATTCTTGACAACAAAGCAACGCACTACTCACCACGCCAGCATTACCCCAGCACTTTCGGTACTTTGAAAAATACGCCGTTGTGCTTGGGCGCATTGGAAAGCGCGTCGGCAGTGCTGACGGTATCGCGGATAGCATCTTCACGGAACGCATTTTCGCCCGTGTCTGCGATGCTTTTGAGCGGCTCTACACCTTCGACATCGAACTGTTCGAGTTGATTAAAATATTCGATGATGTTTTCAAAATGTGTGATAAATGCGGCTTTTTCTGCGTCGGGAAATTCCAAGCGCGAAAGCTGCGCAATGACATCAATAGTTTCTTTGGAGATGTGCATAAATACTGGTCGAAATGATAGTAAAGATACTGATTTTGCTACGCGATACTCAAAGCGGGTAAAAATTGCATATCGAAAAGTGAAGGAGTGAGATGTAGTCCACCTTTGAGGTGGACTACATCTGAAGCACCAAACCTTTTTTAGTATAGATTTGGCACCTTACAACGGCTTGCACACAAACACGGCGTTTGTTTCGGTGCGAGACTTGAAGCTCTCTACAACCTTATTTGCTTCGATTTCGCTTTTGAACAACCCAAACACCGACGAGCCGCTTCCGCTCATCAGCGCAAAAAGTGCGCCTTGTTCGTAGAGTTGTGCCTTGATGCCAGCAAGCATCGGGTGTTCAGCAAAAACAACCTCTTCAAAATCATTGGTAAAATGCTGGCGCAAGACATTGGGCGACTCCAACGCTTCAGGCAATAATGCCGCATAATCAGTAGCGGTGCGCTTTTCCGACGATTGTGCGCCGCGCTGCAACGCACCGTACGCCCATGCCGTGAGAATGCGAATATTCGGCGAGACAATCACCACATAATACGGCAAACGCACTTCCACTGGTTGTAAAATTTCACCGCGTCCAGAGCCAAACGCGCAATCCATATTTTCCATAAAAAAAGGAACGTCGCTGCCAATCTCTGCCGCAACGCTTCGGAGCTGCTCAAGAGGTAAATGCTGCTCACCCCAAAGCGAGCGCAAAGCGCGTAAAATCGCCCCTGCATTCGAGCTGCCGCCGCCCAAGCCACCGCCGTAGGGAATTTGCTTGCGCAAGGAAATTGCGAGCGAGGGCAGTGCTGATGCGCCATGGGCAAGAGCGAGATTTTGTGCTTTCTTTGCGGCTTTGTACGCAAGATTTTCCTCGTCGGAAATGCCTAAATCGGGCGTGCAATCAAGGTGTATGTCGTTTGTTGAGCCATTTGTGCCAAGAAGCAAGGTATCGGCAAGCGAAACCCGCACAAACACAGTGTTGATTTCGTGAAAGCCATCGGGACGCTTGTACAACACCTCTAAACCCAAATTGATTTTTGCATGAGCAACCGTGCCAACTGAATTCATAGCGAAAGAGGAAAGTGGTGAAAAAGAAAAATGAATAAATGTTCATTTTTTTGTTGTAATTTGACAGTTCGCTTTGTCTTGACAAAGACGCATGAGATTCTGCTTAAATATCTCTTCAAAACACCTACAAAGATGCAAAAAAATCAGCAAATCCGACAGGACGAAATATCAATGAGGCAATCCCCACACAACACCGCATCAATACAGGCGGAAAGCGGTCAAGTGCGACAGGAGCAGGGCGACCGCGCAAAAAATATCAGCTATACACAAGAACTTTTGCGAAAAATGATTCACTTGTGTTCGTTGTCTATTCCCATTATTTATGCGCACATCGACCGCACAACCGCATTGATGCTGCTTTCGGGCGTGTTTATTCCTTTTTTTGTTGGTGATATTGCCCGCCGATTTATTCCCGCACTTGATAGGCTGGTTCGCCGCTTTTTTGGCGGCATGATGCGGGCGCATGAACTCGACGACAAGAGATTTTTATTGAATGGCGCGACCTACGTGCTGCTTTCTGCCTTGCTTTGCGTGATTCTCTTCCCCAAAATTATTGCCATTACTGCCTTTGCGATTCTCATTGTTTCCGATATTTCCTCCGCACTTATCGGGCGGAAATTCGGAAAAACTCCCTTTCTCGATAAAAGTTTGCAAGGAACAATGGCATTTTGGATAACGGCATGGGGCGTTGTTGGTGTGATTGCCGCTCTGGCTCAGGCACCGCTTGAATACGTGCTTATCGGCGCGATAGCTGCATTTTTTGGTGGCATTGTCGAGGCAGCATCCACGCGCCTGAAAATGGATGATAATTTCTCTATTCCGCTCAGTGTGGGCTGCCTCCTGTGGATACTTCTTTTCGGCATAGATCCGAGCATCCGTGCAAAAATTTTACAATTATTCGTCTCATCACATTGAGGTATCACACTGCATGAAAGCCCAGAAAAAACACCAGCACAAACAAGACTCCCTCCGCGAACAGATTCTCGCAAAAATCGCCGCCAGCAATCTCCTTTCTGAAGAAGAACACGCCTACCTTGCCGAGCGTTTGCAACGGCAGTACGGCTTACTTTGGGAACACCGAGCAGAAGACGTAGAAACCCGCCTTCGTGCAGAACTGCCCGTGCTTCTGGAAGTGCCGGAACGCCGCATTCTGCCTCGCTTTGACGACGCGCAGCCACACCTCTACGACGCTGCCCCAAACACCGCACCAAACCACATTCTTATCGAAGGCGACAATCTCCACGCCCTTTCCACGCTTGCCTTCACGCACGAGGGAAAAGTGGACGTTATCTACATCGACCCGCCCTACAATACCGGAAACAAGGACTTCCGCTACAACGACCGCTTTGTAGAAAAAGAAGATGCTTACCGCCATTCCGCGTGGCTGGGCTTCATGCACCGCCGCCTTACGCTGGCGCACCGCCTTTTGAAGGACACGGGCGTTATCTTTATTTCCATTGACGACAACGAACAGGCACAGCTGAAACTCTTGTGTGATGAGGTGTTCGGAGAGGGGAATTTTATCAAAATTTTTTCGTGGGTAAAAACGGAAACACCTTCAAATCTCAGCAATAAAGCCAAAGAAAAAGTCGAATTTGTCATCTGCTATGAAAAACTTAGGAATAATATACGTTTTCAAGGTTTGCAAAAAAGTAGTTCAAGCGATAACCCAATGATGAAGCATCAAAACACGGAAAAAATTCTCACATTTGCACCGAAAACATTGAACATAAAAATCAAAGAACAGTCGATAAAATCTGGGATTTATGGCACAGAAAAGTATGATATTGAGTTGTTGAATGACCTAGAAATCGCTGATGGTACGAATTCCAATCAAGTTTCTTTCAAAGGTAAATTTATTTGGAAACAAGCAAATTTGGAAGAGGAGTTGAGCAAAGGGACGATATTGACGATAAAAACGAAAACTATGATTTTATCGTATGAGAAAATGTCGTATGAACCAGAAGTTCCGCCAAATCTTATTGATAGGACTTCCGGGGTTGGAACAAATGAAAATGCTGAATCCGAGCTGATTGAAATTGGGTTAAACACATTCGATTATCCTAAGCCGACATCGCTAATTCAGTATCTTCTTGGTTTCAACGGAAACAAACACTCCCTCATCCTCGACTTCTTCGCCGGAAGCGGCACAACGCTTCACGCAGTGATGGCGCTGAACGCGGCAGACGGCGGCGAGCGGCAGTGCATCCTCGTAACAAACAACGAAAATAAGATAGCCGAAGAAGTCTGCTACGAGCGCAACCGCCGCGTGATAGCGGGCTACACGAAGCCCAATGGCGAAGCGGTTGCGGGCTTGGCGCGGAATGCGCTTCGGTACTACCGCACGGAGTTTGTCGGGCGCGAGCGCACCTCTGCTAACCGCGAAGAACTGACGCGCCGCGCTCTGGATATGCTCTGCATCAAGGAAAACTGCTACACCGAAGCCACACCGCCAGAGATGAACAGCGCAGCAATGCGCTTTTTCACGAGCGGCACAGAAGGCTCATCAATGCTGGTGGTGCTGCCGTCGGATTACATGGATGAACAATTTCAAGAAGCGGTGCGGTTTATCGCGTCCTTGCCCGAAAGAGCGCAGAGAATCAAGGTGTACGTGTTTTCGCCGTCCGACGACCCGTTTGCGGAAGAATTTGACGAGGTGCTGCACCGCGTGGAACTTTGCGCTTTACCGGAGGCGATTTTGCGGGCGTACAGGGAGATTTTACCGGAGCAGAACAATGTTGGAAATGAAGAATTGGACGAGGAAAGCGAGGAATAATCAACAAAAGAAGTCCCTAAAAACGGCAAAACCTTGTACGCCACAACAAAGGAACCATACGGAGCCAGAGCGCACAAGGATTTATTTGCTGAATACAAAATTAGCATAAAATTCTACCAAAATTCTACCAAAATTCTACCAACTATCATTTACTTTTAACGCCGATGATTCACCTGAAATCATACCAAGAAAAAGCCGTGCGAAGCCTTGTGGAAGGCGCGACGGAGCTTCTGCAAGAATCCAAGCGTCGGCTGCCACTTTTGCTCAAAGCCCCGACAGGAAGCGGTAAAACGGTTGTGATGGCGGCATTCTTAGACCGTTTCACGCGAAGCATCGAAACTGATGACACCGTGCGGCAAAAGCGTTATGCGTTTCTCTGGATTGCGCCGATGAAACTGCACGAACAATCGTACAAACGATTGAAGGGATTTTATGCGGAAATCCGCTCGTTGCGCCCCGTGCAGTTCGATGATGTTGCCTCCGGCGCAATGAAAGCAAATGAAATCTTGTTTGTGAATTGGGAATCTATCAATAGCGAGGATAATGTGCTGTGGCGCGTGAATGAGCAGGGACGCACGATTCCCGACCTAGTGCGGCGCACCAAAGCAAGCGGCGTGGAGGTGATTGTGGTGATAGACGAATATCATCTTTTTGCGCACAACGGCACACGCTCCGAAGTGGTCTTGAAGGCGTTAGATGCACGGTTGGAAATAGCAGTTACAGCAACGCCACCGCAAGATTTTATCGGCAGAACCACAAACGTGGGGCGCATGGTAAAAATGACCGCGAATGAAGTTATCAAAGCTGGCATGATAAAAAAGGGTGTGCGCCTCAATCCCGACCTCGACCCCGCACAACAAGACGGTCAAACGCTTGATACGGTACTGCTTCGCACAGCATTGGCGCGGCGGAAAGCGTTGCAAGGTGAGTACAGTGCGCTTGGCGTAAACATCAACCCGCTTTTGCTTATTCAACTTCCCAACGACAGCAAAAGCCTGAACGATGAAGACCGCAAGAAAAAAGACCTTGTGCTGCAAGAACTGGAAAATCTTAGTTATACCACCGCCAACAAACGGCTTGCCGTCTGGCTTTCGGACGGGAAAGATAAAATCAATTTGGAGGGCTTAGAAGAGGCAACGTCGGGTGTGGAAGTGTTGCTCTTCAAACAAGCGATTGCGCAGGGTTGGGACTGTCCCAGAGCGGCGGTATTGCTCATTTATCGTGAGTTGAAGCAAGAGCAGTTTTCTGTGCAGACCGTCGGGCGCATTTTGCGAATGCCGGAGCAGCACCACTACGAGCGCGACGAACTGAATTACGGCTATGTCTATACAAACCTATCGCAAAGCATGATTCGGATTGTTGCCGAAGATGCGGACTATTTTTCGGAACATCGCGCTGTACGCCGTGCTGCCTACGAAGACGTTATGCTGGAACTCACTGCCGACCACGTAAACACAAGGCTTGAGCGCAATCGTTTGGGAGCAAAGTATTATCGTGCGTTGGAAATGGCGGCGCAATCGTACTTCGGTTTTGTAAAGGATTTTACGGATGCACCTGCGGGGTCGGATGCGACAGAATCACCATTTGTACGGAATATCCGCGCTTTGCAAACACAAATGATTCGTACCGATGTGGAAAATATTGAAGTCAGCGTAGCAGCAAACGTGGAATTTGATGCCGATGAAGCATACAGCAAAGGCGGCGTGGAAGTGGACGCGCTGCACAAAGTCCGCTTTGCGCGGATGACTCCTGAGTTAGAGCAAGCATTTTGGCGGTTTTGCGGTGAGCAATGCGGCAGTTATGCCAAAGCCGAAAGCATTCCCGTCATGGCGGCGGACGTGAAGCGTTTGCTTTTGCGATACTGCAATGTTGATGATGCTGCGGCAATGAAAATTGTGCTGGAAGCCAATAACAGCCTGCATTTCACGGAATTGCTGGCGCAATCGCTGGAACAACACGCAAAACTGCAAGAAGAAGCCGCTTTGAAACGCCAGCAGCGCGTCGAAGAATGGAAATGGAATGTTCCCAAAGAGCGTTTTTACAACAGTAGTGTTTATGCGGCACAGGAAGGAATTACGCAGCACATTCTCGACCCATTTTATGAAGCGCAGGACGCAAGCCGTCCGGAGCGAGATTTTGTGCGCTTTTTGGAAGAGCAAAGCCAGTACGTTGCGTGGTGGTACAAAAACGGCGATAGCGGGCGTGAGCATTTTTCGGTTTCCTATGCCGATACAAACGGCGTACTGCGGCTCTTTTTTGCGGATTTTATTGTGATGCTCAAAAGCGGCTGTTTGTGCGTATTCGACACCAAAACCCGCGATTCCGACGCGCTTGCACCCGCAAAGCACAACGCTTTGCTAGACTGGGCAACAAAACGCACGAGCGAAGGAACAATAACGATTGGAAGCGTGATACTGCCGCACGGAAACGGCGAAATACCTGTCTGGAAATATTCCGCTACCAGCATTGCAAACACGAGCGATACAAGCACGTGGAGGACGCTGATTTTTTCGGGATTATGAGCGGGATGCCATGAAAGAGGTAGAGCGAGAGTAAGAAAGTATCTGCTGTATCTTTACTTCACTTTTTTGAACAAGCCGCACGATGTTTGTGCGAAGCAAACACAGTTCTTATACCGTTTCGATTGTAAAATGAATAGTTTCAATTCTCCGAAACAAGGCAGCATGCTGCCTTGCTCAAATCAAAGTATTCAAAATACAGTCAAA
>RDXM01000065.1 GCA_004292595.1 Candidatus Kapaibacterium sp.
AAGAACGAGGGCTGTTTATCTTCTTTTTGCCACCGTATTCTCCGCACTTGAACATTGCCGAAACACTCTGGCGGAAACTCAAGAAAGAATGGCTGAGCCGAGAGGATTATCTCAGCAAAGGAACCCTCTTTTACGCTGTCAATCGTTGTATGGCAAATGTTGGAGGATGCCTCTCTATCAAGTTTACCCCTTTTAATGCAAACTAAATGTTGCGAAGTACTTACCAGTTCTATGCTTGAATATTGCACAGAGCAGTAGCATAGAACGGGTGTTCAGCAAAAGAATCTATCACGCTCGTATAGGTCATCAAATACTAGGTCATCAAATACTCGCGTTCTTCTTCACCTCATCAAACGTGTACTCGCGAGTAATCACGCCATTTTCAAAGACCTTCTGCAAAATGTTTTCCCCTTGATTTTCACTCTGAACATTCGCCGCAACCGTCGTCATTGTGCCATTTTCAGTACGAATAAGTTTTAAGCGTCCGCGTTTTGAGTTTTTGCCGCTATCGGTGATGGGCTGCTTGAAAACATCGCGCTCCTCGCCGCCAACAACTGCCGCGCTGCACTTGAAGGCGAACTTTTGCGTGTCGCGGTCGAGCTTTTGCAAGAGTGCGCCGCCCATGCCAAATGCGATATTATCCGCCGACCAACCGTGCGCTTTCAACACGTCTAAAATCTCGCCTATCGAATCGTAATCTACGCCGTCGCCTTGAATCACGCGGACGTTGGGATGAAGCACTTTGTAGCCTTTTGCATTCGTTTCTGTACTGAATTTGCTGCCCAAAATTTCCATCACTTTCAAGACCACTTCCGACGGCTTCCCCGAATCGGGACGCACAACCAACGTTCCTTTTCTTTCAAGCACTTTTTCCTTCAAGACTCCGCCCCAAAGCGCGTCGCAAGCATTGTAGATGTCATACGAATCGCTCACCACCGCAACCAAACCTTCAGGGTATTGCGTCAGCATATTTTCGTATGCCCGCGCTTCGTTTTCCTTGCCCCACGACGTAATCGTGCTATGTTCGGCGGCGGGAATCGAGAAACCGTAGCATTTATCGGTGTTGTAGTAGGTTTGGATGTGGCGCAAGGCGGCAATCGTGTCGGTTCCCATAAAATTCACCAAATGCGCCGCGCCGCCAATCCCTGCCGCTTCGACCGACGAAACGCCACGAAAGCCGAAATCATGCAGCTTGAAGTCAATGAGCGCGGGGTCGCCTGTTTCTTGCAAATGCGCTGTGATGCGCTTCTTGATTTCCCGCGACAATGTCGCCACCGTGCAACCGTACCACACCTGCACGAGCAAGGTTTCGAGGAAATTCGTCAGCCAATAACACGCAGGGTCAGTGTTTTGAATGGTCATCATTACGTTGTGCGTCGGCACAGGTAATCCTTCGGGAGCCGCATAAATACTCACGGGTAAGCGACCTTTATGCTTTGTTAAAATATGCTCCCAGCCCGCACGATTGAAAAGAGTAGGATTCCCAAAATGCGCTCCGTACAAGGCTTCCGCTTCAGCAATAATCTGGCTTGTAACGACTTCGCCTTCCAGATATTCTTTCAACAAATACTGCAATCCAAAGAAAACGACTTCCTGAAATCGCCCGCCCCGCGACTCGAAGTACGAGTAAATCTCGGTCGTGTTGGGCGGATATTGCTTGTAGTGGCTTACTTTGTAGCTATCGGTGGTGAGGATGATGTTGTTCATGGTTATTATTTCTTTTGGTGTTAAAAATACACTTTCTAAAAACGGCAAAAAAAATTCAAAAAATTACGCTTGAAAGGCTTCTGCCGTGCCGAGTTCGGGAAATTTTTGCTTGAGTAAATCGAACAAGACGTGATGCTCTTCAACGAGGTCATTTTTGCGCAATTCCGAAAGCGGGAAAAAGCGGAGTTCGCTGATGTCGTCTTGCGGTTGGATACGTCCAAAAATGTATCGCGCCGTAAAAAAGAGCGTCATAATTTTGTCCGCTTCCTGCGCATATCGCCAATCATTGATACGTGCGCTACCGATGTACTGCACGTCGCCTACTTCCGCGCCTGTTTCCTCGAATGCTTCGCGCGCCGCGCTTTGTTCGTAGCTGCTGTCGGCAGGGTCAGCGAAGCCACCAATGAAGCGGTGTTTAGCTTGGTTGGGCTTTTTGCCGAGCAGCACCGCGTTGTCGCGCAAAATAGCTACATCCACCGTCGGATGTACTTTGTCGTATTGATTGTACGCCGCATAAATCAAACCTGCGCGGAAGTCTGCGGTTGATTTTACCTCACTACTCACATTTTTCCGCACTTCTGTTCCCGACACAAATACTTTTTGTTCCAATTCCTTCGTGGCAAAATCGCCAGAATAGTGCGAAATGAAGCTATCACGCCCGCCGTAGAGCATCACGCCGCCCACTGGCGCGACTTCGCGGATGCGCTGGTCGAGCATTTTGCTCCAATCCTTATCCGATGGAGCGTCTGGCAGCGCGAGAACGGTGAGCTGCGGAAAGGCTTGCAACATCATTTCTTTGCGAGCAACAAAATCAAGCGGATTGTGCTTGGTAACAAGCGTCGGTGCGACTCCCAAGAACATAATGACCTTTTTGTGTTTGGTAATAACACTTTCAATAATGCCGCGATGCGCTTCGTGAAGCTCATGCACCTGAAAGCGTCCGACGACAACGCCGATTTCCTGCGTTTCCATAATGGTTTTGGTTAATGAAAAAATCAATTAAATCTCAAACAAAAAGCCGTATTTCTCAAGCTGTTTATAGCGTTTGTGGTCGAAGGTGTAGAGCCGTGCGGCGCGGTGTGCCTTGCCGCGCTGGGTTTCGCCCGTATCGCGGAGAAGTTCGTAGCTTTCGATTTTTTTGCGAAAATTCCGCTTGTCGAGCGAGGTTTCCAGCACGGTTTCGTACAAGGTTTGAAGCTCGGTGAGCGTGAATTGGTCGGGCAAAAGCTCGAATCCGATGGGCTGATAACGCACCTTGCCGCGAAGCCGCTCCAATGCTATCTCAATGATGTTTTTGTGGTCGAAGGCAAGTGCAGGCATTTCCTTGAAAGAAAACCACTGCGCCGAGAGAGCATCCGTGCCTGCTTGAAGCTCTTCGCTGACGAGATTCACCAGTGCGAAGTAGGAGACCGAAATCACGCGCCCACGCGGGTCGCGGTCGAGCGTTCCGAACGTGTAAAGTTGTTCCAAATAAACATTACTGAGTCCCGTTTCTTCGCGGAGTTCGCGCTTTGCTGCGGCTTCCAGCGTTTCCTCCATGCGCACAAAACCTCCCGGCAATGCCCATTTTCCACGAAATGGCTCAATGTCGCGCTCAATGAACAAAATTTTCAAATCCGCTTCATCTAAACGATGGTCGTAGCCGAAGATGACGCAATCAACCGTCAGCGCGGGGCGTGGATGCGTGTAGGTGTAAGGCATTGTGTGTGTTTGAATTTTAGTTATTGTTTATTTTACACTAACTTAAACAATCACGAGAATACCCGCAAGAAAAATCTTTCTGTTTATGTGTAAAAACAACACTAACAATCTCAACAGCAGTATTTATCGGGGTTTGGAGATACTAGAAAAATCTTCATCGTGATACACACGGGCAACGCTCGGCGTGGTATCGCGCTGTAATGCGGCTTCCACGTCGCGTCCGAAGCCGAGCGAGGCAAGATACAGCGCGTGAGGCGTGGTGCGGAGCGCGTCGTGCAGAGCGGCTTCATCCGAAAGCGAGGCGTAATTTTTGAAGGCAGTGAAGGAGTGTTCATCGGGCTGCAAGGCAGGTTCTTCGGCGAGAAGCGCGTCTATCAAGGCTCCAGCGCAGAGCGTATCTTCTTCCGATGCTACGCCTTCTGTTCCCGCGCACACGAGACGAATTGAGCTAATGCGGGTAGTTTGGAGTTTTGGCGTGTGAAGATAGTGTAACAAATACTCTGTACTTGCGCGAAGATTGGTAAATCCAACGGCAAGCTGCAAAGCAGCATGGCGTGTGCGTTCCAGAGCTTGTGTGCCATTGGTCGTGGTCAGAATCAAGGTTTTGTGCTGTACGGCAGACGCGGTGTATTCAAGCGGCGAATTGCCAAGGTCGAAGCCCTCAGGCTTGATTCCATGACGCTCGCCGCAAAGCAGCATATATCGCGCTTCTTCGGGCGAAACACCAGTGCGAAGCTGCGAGGCAAGTTCCTGTGCCGCTTCCAGCGCAGCAACAGGAATGATGCGCCGTGCGCCATTGTGCAAGGCGGTCGAAATGCTGGTTGTTGCGCGGAGTACGTCAATCACAACGGCAATGCTATGGCGCAAAGCGTGGTCGTTACGGGCTTCTTGGGCAGTTTGGAATGTTTCAATCGTGAGCATAATGGCAAAGAAATTTGAGAGAATTACTTTAGTACACGACAAAATCTCTGAACAATAGGTAGCATCAGGCTTCAGTGGCACAGACATTCTTGTCTGTGTTTATCACCTAAAACCCTCACCAACACTCACAGACAAGAATGCCTGTGCCACTACTGAAGAAATTTTGTCGTGTACTTAGGAGAACTACATTGCCGCAAAATAGCATATTTGCTGAATTGTGCAGATATTTTCTTCTGATTTTTCCTTTCACATACTTTTACAAAAAGCTCTTGGAAGCCTTGAAAAACCTTATGCGGAAAGGAAAAATTGTGCTAGTTTCGTAAGACAAAGAACCTTACTGCTTCTATTCCTCTGTACATAGCAAAACTCTCTTCATAGTGGCACAGACATTCTTGTCTGTGAGTATTGGTGCGAAATTTAGGCGACAAACACAGACAAGAGTGTCTGTGCCACTGAAGCCTGATTTTATGCGCTCTTCAGAGGTGCTGTTGTGTACAAAGGCTTCTTTCTCAACATTCCATTTGAAAAAGGAAACTTGATTTGCACGACATACAAAATATCCCGAAAGAACGCGCCATTGCTGTTGGTGTGGGCAATCGCACCTACACACGCGAGGAATCGCTCGAGCATTTGGACGAACTGACGTTTTTGGCGGAAACGGCTGGTGCCGATGTGATTACAAAAATCTACCAAGACCGCGACCGTCCTGATGGCGCGACGGCGGTGGGCAAGGGAAAACTAGAGGAAATTCGGCAGCTTGTCGAAGATGATGGCATTGTGTTAGTAATTTTCGACGACGAGCTGACACCTGCACAAATGCGTAATCTTGAGCGTGAACTCAACGTAAAAGTGATGGATAGAACAGGTTTGATTCTGGATATTTTTGCCTCACGCGCTCGCACCTACGAATCGAAATTGCAAGTCGAACTTGCCCAGCTTCAATACTTGCTTCCGCGCCTGACACGGCTCTGGACGCACCTTTCCAAGCAGTTTGGTGGGATTGGCTCGAAAGGTCCGGGCGAATCGCAAATCGAAACCGACCGCCGCCTCGTGCGCGACCGCATTGCATTTTTGAAAGACAAACTTGCCACCGTTGCCACACAAAAATTTGAACAGCGTAAAGGACGAGATTCCATGCAACGTTTCGCGCTCGTTGGCTACACAAATGCTGGAAAATCTACCTTGATGAACGTGCTTTCCAATGCCAGTGTTTTGGCAGAAGACAAACTCTTTGCCACGCTCGACACGACTGTACGCACGATTGAACTCGTCAGCGACGACCGCGCAACACAGCGTAGTGTCTTGCTTTCCGACACGGTTGGGTTTATTCGCAAACTCCCCACGCAGCTTGTCGCCTCCTTTCGTTCAACGCTTTCCGAGACCGTCGAGGCGGATGTTCTCTTGCACGTCGTGGATATTGCGCATCCGCAGTTCCGCGACCAAATCCGTGCTGTGCAGGAAACGCTCGTGGCGATTGGCGCAGATTCTAAGCCAATGTTGATGGTATTCAACAAAATTGATGCTGCTAATGATTTAGAGCTTGTTCATGCTGCAATGTCAGATTACACGCCGAGTATAGCTATTTCTGCCGAGCGCGGTATCAACATTACCAACTTGCGGGAAACGATGCTGGATATGGACGACACGCAGCATGAAACCGTGCATTTGCTTGTGCCATACAGCGCAATGAACACGGTTGCGCATTTGTACCGCATCGGCACGATTCTAAGCCGCACCGACGGCGACGACGGCGTAGAAATTACTGTGCGTTTGGAAAACTCGGAAGCGGCGAAAATGCAGGCGTGGAGCATAGAAAAAAGCGAGTCCATAGCACACTGACCTCTTTTTGCTTTTTGCATGAAAACGCCCCTTACCTACATCGTTTTTGCGCGGACTCCTCGCTTGGGACAAGGAAAGACGCGCCTTGCCAGCGATATTGGTGCAGAAGCCGCATTCATGCTCTACGAGGCAATGCTTGTGGACACGCTGCACACAATCTCCATGCGCAATGCCGCATCGGTACTGCTGTTTGCGTTTCCACCAGAGGCAGAGAGTGTGCAAGAAATGGAAGCATGGTGCAAAGCGCATCAGTGCTGGTTTCCAGAGCTTTGCGTTTTGCCACAAACGGGTGCAACCTTAGGCGAACAGATGTATCGTGCGTTTTGTTCTGCCTTTGAAACATCCCCGCATCCAGCAATAATTCTTGGGACGGATAGTCCGACAATCCCGCACCGCATCTGGGATGCAGCCGAAGAAGCCCTACAAACAAGTAATAGTGCGGTTCTTGGGCGAAGCAGCGATGGCGGCTTTTATGCAATGGGCTTGTCTGGCGTTGATGAATCATTGTTTTTTGGGAATGCGTACAGCAACGACACCGTCTATGCAAGAACCCACGCGGCATTGCAGGGATTTTTCTCAACAGTATTGGAACTGCCCGAATGGACAGATATTGACGACCTCGCCTCTCTTGGCAGAGTTCTTCGAGAAGCTCGCACCCGCGAAGAAGCGCATGAATACGAGCTTGTGAAGCGCATTGAGGAACTGCAAGCCAACAAGCTCTTCCCGTCCGAGCAGCGCGAACTGTTGCGTTCTCTGCTCTAAAAAAAATCCCCACACCACCTGAAAATGCTTGCTTGGAAAGAAAATACAAGTATCTTTGCCGCAGCGTTTGTAAAGATTGTTCGCGCCTTTTTATCTCTTTCGCCTCGTTTATGTGCTTTTTTCTCTCCATTGTATGTTTTGTGCTTCTCTTCGCGCCCGACAGTGTGCAAAGCCAATCTCCTGCCCATACTGCCGAAAAGCAAGGAATAACGCGCCCTCTCAACCTTCATTTTGCACGGCTCACCATTGACAACGGACTCTCTCAAAGCAGTATTTTCGCCATAATGCAGGACAAATATGGCTATTTGTGGTTCTGCACCCAAGACGGCTTGAATCGTTTCGATGGTTATGGATTCACGGTGTTTCGCAATCGCCCAGAAGATTCTTTATCGCTTGCGGTGAATTGGTTGAACAATGTCTATCAAGCACCTTCTGGGAGAATTTGGGCAATATCTCGCTCGTCGGTGAATTTGTATTTGCCAGCTTCCGAGCAGTTTCGTCCTTTTACCTGTGCTATGCCGAAACGCGCTGGTCAAGCAACCACGCAAGCACCAATCATCGCTTCGGTGCTAGAAGATGGGGCGGGAAATGTATGGATTGCCAGCGATAAAGGATTATTTGTTCTTCAGAATACATCTTCTCCCAAGCAAGCAACAATACGCTTTGTGGAAGAATTTGCTGGACAGCGTATTTTTGCTCTTGCTCTGGATAGCTCACAAACACTCGTTCTGGGAACGTCGCAAGGATTATTCTTCAAACCAAAAAATGCGTCTGGCTTTAGCACGTACCCGCTCGCTGCGACCAATGCTGAGGCAGCAACTCGTTCAGCAGCTATTCGTGCGCTGTCGGTTTCTCGCGATGGCGCGAGCCTTTGGGCGGTAAGCGAAACAGAACTTTTTCGCATTGCACCGCTTGGAAGCAGCACCAATGTTCCACTTCAGCGTTTTAGCTTGCAAGCATCATTGCCCAAAGAAGTTCTGCCAATCGCGCTGAATCTGGATTCGCACGGGACGGTCTGGATTTCTCTAACGCAAGGTTTATGCGCTGTTCGACCAAAAACTGCACAGATACACGCTTTCACAACAACATCAGGTTTGGTGGGAAACTCAATCTTCTCTTTTGTTGAAGACAGTACGCGGCGTGTTTGGATTGGCACCGAGGGCGGCATCAATGTTTTTGAGCATTCCGAGGCGGCACAGCAGGGAGCATTTCCGTATCACATTTCGACGTGCTTGTACAACGTCAGCGACCCGCAAAGCCTGAGCAATACTATCGTTCGCTCGCTTCTGTGCGACCGCACTGGTACGCTTTGGGTAGGAACGGACAACGGCATCAATTCGTGGAATCCGCTCCGCTACAAATTTCACGCCTTCGGCAGCACCAATAATGCAGCAAGCACACTCAGCAATACCAGTATTCGTGCTTTTTTGAGCAGTTCTCTTTTAAAAAATTCTTCCCCGAATAATGCTCAACGGGGCTTTGGGAATGATTCTACGCTCTGGGTCGGCACCGACGACGGGCTGAATCTCTACGACCGCCGCAGCAATACATGGCGACGCTTCGGCAAAGACGATGGCTTGACACACACGGATATTCGAGCTTTAACGTGGTCTGCATCGGGCGAACTGATTATCGGCACAAATGGAGGCGGTTTATTCCGCTACGATGGCAAACGTTTTCGACAAGAAACCTACGATGCACAAAAACCAAACGCGCTCAATTCCAACCGCATACGGGCATTTTATACCGACCGCGCAGGAACGCTCTGGGTCGCACTCTACGCAGCGCAAGGCGTTGCAACACACGGTACGACTGGTGGTCTTGCGTATTTGCCGAAAGGCGAAACAACATGGCACACGCTTACGAGCGACGGCACAGAAAAAACACCGAGCGAGAACGATATTCGCTACCTTTACAGCGATGACGGCGCAAGCCTTTGGATTGGTACACACGGCGGCGGACTAAATTACTTCGATGCCACAACGCGAGTTTTTACTCACTTTAAGCACATTGAGAAGGATTCTACAAGCATTTCGAGCAATATCATTTCCTGTGTGTGGCGCAGTAAAGCTGGTACGCTCTGGGTGGCAACGGCAAGCGGACTGAATCGCTTCAATGCTGAAAAGCGCACTTTTACGCGCTATACCGTCCGCGATGGTTTGCCGAATGATTTTATTTATGGTATTTTGGAGGATAAAGACGGCAACTTGTGGTTAAGCACGAACAAGGGCGTGTCCTGCTTTACGCCGAGCACACGGAGCTTTCGTAATTACGACCGCCGCGACGGCTTGCCAAGCAATGAATTTAATTCTGGCGCATTTTGCCATTTTCCTGGCGGAGAAATGCTCTTTGGCAGTATGAACGGCTTCGTTATTTTTCCACCCGATAATATCCGCGATAGCAAATACGCGCCACCTGTGGTCATTAACGCAGTAAAAGTGATGAATACAGCCCGTCTTTTCGACCGTCCGCTTACCGAGCTAGAATCTATCCAGCTTTCACATAACGAAAACTTTCTTGCGTTTGAATTTTCGGCACTAGATTTTATTACGCCCGAGCGCAATAAATATGCCTACAAACTTGATGGCATTGATAAAAACTGGCTCGGTGTCGGGAGCGACCGCCGCTATGCTGCATACAACAATCTTGATGCAGGCGAATACGTTTTTCGTATCAAAGCAACGAATGCCGATGGTGTCTGGAATGAGCGCGAGCGGCGTGTGCGCATCGTGATTGTGCCGCCATTTTGGCAAACGTGGTGGTTTCGCACCATCATGCTGCTGGCAACCATCGCCTGTCTTTGGGCGGCATATCGCGCCCGCGTGTCCTTCATTGAGCGTCGGAACAAGGTCTTGGAGCGTTTGGTACAAGACCGTACTACAGACCTTGAAGTAGCAAATCACGAACTCAACACAGTGAATGACGAAATGATTTGGCAAAATCATATTTTGGAAGAGCAGACCGCGCACATTGAAATTGCCAATACCGAATTACAGGAAAAAAATATTGAGCTTGGTATTTTGAACGAGCAGCTCGAAGATTACACCGAAGAAATGGAGCGATACAGCGCGAAACTGGAAGAACAAGCCAAAGTCATTGAAGAAAAAAATACCCAACTGC
>RDXM01000096.1 GCA_004292595.1 Candidatus Kapaibacterium sp.
GGTCATGATTTTTTAGGACGCAGATGAAGATGATTGAATGGATGAAGATGATGAAAATGCAGAAAACATCAACAACGGATGAAGTCTGCATTCACGCTCTGATTTTTTTTTTATCAATATCATCTTCATCCATTCAATCATCTTCATCTGCGTCCCCTCTTCATTGTTGAGACCTGACCAGTTACAGTGAATGTATGTTCAAATTTGCCCTTGGACGCTCCAAACCTCAAAGCCCCCCATTCCCCTTTATCAAAAATGCAATACTGTATGCTCAATGTAACAACATTGGTATTAAAAATTTACAGGCAAGCCCGTTTGCAAGGATTCCTCTGCGGCAAGACAAGCAAGCGTTGTTGCGCGTATGCTCGCGTATGAAATCGGAGCGGCTGCACCCCGCATAACTGCTTGCACGAAGGCGGTAGTTTCTTCTTTGTGTCCTTTTGTTCCGTCAAATTTTTTCTCAGTAATTTTACTGCCTTCGGCAAAGGTGATGCGCTCAAAGTTGTGCATTTGCGCGGTTCTGCCTTCGCTGAAAACCTCGCAGTATTCCTTGCTCACGCCCGCATTGCCATTGGCAAAATAGAGAATTGTTCCTAGCGAACCGTCGGCAAATTTGAGCGAAATCGAGACCGTATCGCGCCTGTGCGTGTTGGTGTTCGCGCCCGACAAGCCTTCAGCGAAGACCCGAACAGGTACGCTCTCCGCGAGAAAGCTCATGCAATCAACAAAGTGGCACACTTCGCCAATGATGCGCCCGCCCTGCTCTGGCGATTGAATCCAGCTCTGAAGCGGCACCGCGCCTGCATTCACGCGGTACATCGTGCTGATTGGCTCGGTACGTTTTTGGCAAAATTCCTTCAAAGCAAGGAATGGTGCGGAAAAGCGGCGATTGAAACCGACCATAATTCTTGAGGAAGAACCTTGCGCGAAAGAATCCTGCACGGCGGCATCAATCGCGGAAAGCTCTTCACGCGAGATACAGAGCGGCTTTTCGACGAAAATATCTTTGCCATTCCGAACCGCATCCAGCACATATTTTCCATGTGAATCATGCCGCGAGGCGCAGAGAATCGTATTTATTTCAGAATTGCTGAAGAGCGCATCGCTGCTTGTTTCCACGTTTGCAAAGCCGAAACGTTCTTGCACGGATTTCGCTTTTACGGGCGTTGGCGTACAGACGGTGTGCAAGACCGCATCATTGCTTGCTTTGAAGAATGGCAGCAAGTTCGTTTGTGCAAATGCTCCTGCGCCAATTACCCCAAGAACCAGCTTTGATGCGGCTTGTGGGCTTTTTGCTGATGAAGGTGCGGAAACATAGCGCAAACGCTCGGCTTCGGGACGAGCATATTCCAAAATAATGCCTGAGTACGGCTTCCGTGCTGGGCTGTTGTCGGTGATAAGTGCGTAGGCTTCATCGGCACGTTCAAAGGGAAAGCGGTGCGTGGTCATGGCGGCAAGATTGACGCGCTTTGCCGCTAGAAGGTCGAGAAAGGCTTGCATATTGCGGTTTTCCGTCCAGCGCACAAACGCGGCGGGATAATCGTGTCCGTGTTCCTCGTAGGCGGCATCGTATCTGCCCGGACCATAGCTACAGGAAATGCGGAACTCCACTTCTTTTTCGTAAAACGGCGAGCGTGGTAAATTCATTCCCACCGCGCCCACAACCACGACCGTTCCACGCTTGCGCACGGCTTGCAGAGCCAGTTCTACGGGTTCGTTGGAGTCCGTTGCCGCCGTGATAATCACCGCATCCACACCCAAACCCCGCGTAAATGCTTCGATTGCGGGCAATGCCACGCGATTACTGGGCAGCGTGAGTTCCGCACCAAATTCTTTCGCCTGCACAAAGAGCGATTCATTCACATCCAAACCCAGCACACGGCAGCCAGAAGCGCGTAAAAGCTGGACAGTCAGCTGCCCGAGCAGCCCCAAGCCAATCACCGCCACGCTCGCACCCAATTCCACCTGCGCTTGTCGAACGCCTTGCAGCGCGATTGCGCCAAGCGTGGTGTAGGCGGCTTCTTCAAAGCTCACCGATTCATCGGGGATTTTCGCAACAAGATTTTTCGGCACCGCGACAAGTTCCGCATGGAAGGCGTACGTATTTCCCGCGCAAGCAACGCGGTCGCCAACAAGAAAGCCGTCGGCGCGAGATTCTATCACGGTTCCCGCGAGGCTATATCCAAGAGCTTTGTAGGAATCAAGCGTATTTTGCACTTTGCGCAGCGTTGCAGCGATGCCGTCTTTGCGCACACTGTCCAGCACTTTTTTCACTTCCTGCGGCTGCTTGAGAGCGCGTTCCAGCAAGGATGATTGCGCCTTCGTAACAGAAGTGCGCTCTGTTCCCGCGCTAATGAGCGAGCGAGCAACGCTGACCAGCACAAAACCGTCGGGACAAGGCGGGGGCGGGAGTTCAGCCAGATGAAGCTCGCCGCTTGATTGGTGTTGAATAAGTTGAATCATTTGCAAAGATACGGAAATAGGCTCTCAATGACAATCTCTTCGATTTTCAACGAAAACAAAACACGAATACTGTTTGTTTTGAGCATAAATCGCAGGTGATAACAAATTCATTTTCCAACGTAATCAAAAATGATATTTTTGAAGTGGAACTGATACGGCGTTGGAAAATATGCACTCATGTACTCACGTTGCACTAGAAAAAGTTGATGTCCGTTACAGCAAGAATTAGGCTTATTGTAGTTGTCATTACATTCATTACCCACCACCACCACCACACAGATTTTTTGGGAGAACAACATGATTCAGTGGCTTAAAAATGCGCACATACAGCGGAAATTGCAGATTGCATTCGCCCTCAACTTTGTTTTGGTCGGCATTATCGGCATGATAGGCTTTCGAGCGGCACAAACGCTGACAGAGCGCACCGTGCGGATGTATCAAGAAAATCTCATTCCGCTGGAAAATCTGGACGAAATTTCCATGAATTTTCTCATGGCGCGTGTGTATGTGCGGGATGCTATTTTTCATCTCCAGCGCGGCGATTCTGCGGCAATGCTGAAGTTTCATGGTATTGCGGAATCATATCTGCAAAAAGCCGAAAAAGCTGGTGAAATCTACGGTATGAGCCTCCATACCGAAGAGGAACGCCGCACATTTGCCGAGTATCAACGCCATTGGCGGAATTTTGCGACTGTCGCACGGGACGTGGTGCGCCTAACGCAAAATAATCAGCAAGCGGAGGCAATTCAAGCAGTTATGGACAAGTGCATTCCGGGCGCAGAAACGGTGAATGCCGCCGTTGTGCAGCAATTAGATATTAAAAAACGGCTTGGAGCGCAGGTAAATACAGACAATCACGCTCTGACGCAGCAAACGATGTTTCTTGTGATTGGTGCTGTTGCGTTGGGAATGCTCTTCATGCTTGGTCTGAGCCTGATTCTGACAAAGCTCATTGCTGTTCCGATAGTGGCATTGGAGCGGGCTGCTCACGATGTGGCATCGGGCAAGTTACACACGAGCATTTCCGTCCAGACGCAGGATGAAATCGGTCATTTGGGCGATTCATTCAACGCGATGGTGGGAAAAATTCGTTTAGGCATTGAGAATTTATCGAAGGAAAAAGCGAGCGTGGAAAAAAAGGTGGAACGTGCCGTACACGAGTCCGAAGAGCAGCGAAAACACCTCGCTACGAGTGTCGAGACGATGCTCGTGAGCGTCCAACGCTTCTCCAACGGCGACTTAACCCAACATCTCCATACAGCGCATAATGATAGGAGTAATGACGACATTGGGCGGCTTTTTCGCGGCTACAATCATGCAGTGGAGAACATTCATGGATTAGTAACCGAAGTGGTGAGTTCGGTGTATTCAACGGCGGAATCGAGTACCCAGATTGTCTCAGCAACGCAGGAACTTTCCTACGGTATTCACGAGCAAGTCCAGCAAACCTCGTCGGTGGCGAGTTCGATGGAAGAAATGACGGCGACTATCAGCGAGAATACACGCCATGCCAGCAATGCCGCACGAGAAGCAGAGCAGGTCAGTGCCGAAGCGCGTCGAAGCGGCGAGATTATGCAGAAAGCGATTGACAATATGAATCGCATTGCTGTTGTCGTTTTGCAGTCAGCACAAACCGTTGAAGCCTTGGGCAAAAGCAGTGCGCAGATTGGCGAAGTTATTCGCACGATTGAGGAAATTGCCGACCAAACCAATCTTCTGGCACTGAACGCCGCGATTGAGGCGGCACGCGCCGGCGAGCAAGGACGCGGCTTTGCGGTGGTTGCCGATGAAGTGCGCAAACTTGCCGAGCGCACACAACAAGCCACACGCGAGATTACATCAACGATTCAGCAGATTCAACACGACACCAGCAATGCCGTCAGCGCAATGCACACAGGCACAAGCGAAATGGCGGTCGGCAAAGCAACCGCCTCAGAAGCAGCTTCCGCACTGGATTCCATCATTGAGCGCACACGCAGCGTTTCGGATGCAATTTCGTTTCTTGCCTCTGCAAGCGAGCAGCAATCTGTCACCAGTTCGGAAATTGCTCGCAACCTTGAAATTATCAATACTATCAGCTCTCAAGCTGCTCAGGCAACATCCAACATTGAGCGCACTGCCGTTGATATGCAAACACTAACCGATGCTTTGCAACGTCTGGTACAACGTTTCACATTGCAGCAGAACACGCATCTTCAGCATTCTTCTCAGGGAAGAAACAGCCTTTCGCAGCCTTTCAAAGAAACACGACAGCTCATATAACACAAATACTGACAGATACTTACAGATACCTACGGTTTGATTCAACTTCTTAGGAATACAACAATGTACACCCAGCACCACTCCAGCATTGATGCGCTCGACGAGGCATTTGCACCGCAGATTTTCTTTGTCAATCTCTTTGTCAATCTTCGCCAAGAGCAGGAGGACACCTTTCGCACCGATGTCGCACGGGGGCTTGCGCACGGCAGAAAATCGCTCATGCCCAAGTATTTGTACGACAAGCGCGGCTCGGAATTGTTCGAGCAGATTACGCTCTTGCCAGAGTATTACCTCACGCGCTCCGAGCAAGCGATTATGGACGCAAATGCCGCAGAAATGCTGGCTTTGGCGGAAGAAGATTTTTGGCTCGTGGAATTAGGCGCCGGAAGCGGCAAAAAAACACGCACCTTGCTGAGTGCAATGACGCACAGCCGCACCAATGCTCGCTATTTGCCGATTGATATTTCGGAAGCATTTTTACAGGAATCCAGCCAAGTTTTACAACATGATTTTCCTGCTATTCCAATAACGGCGGTCTGCGCAGAGTTTTTGCAAGGTGTGGAATACATTGCTCAAGAACGCGATAACGACGCGCCTTTCAAGCAACTTGTCATTTATTTTCCTGGTTCAACGCTCGGTAATCTTACCCGCAAAGAACAAATGAAATTTCTCCAAGACCTGCGTGGATACTTGCGTTCTGGCGATGTGCTGCTGCTTTCGGTGGATATGAGCGCGGCGCGAGCGGGCAATTCCCACAGCAAAACCGCATCAACACTCCATGCTGCCTACAACGATGCGCAGGGCATTACGGCGGAATTTAACCTCAATATTTTGCACCGCATCAACAGCGAATGCGATGCTGCCTTTCCAGTGGAAGATTATCGCCATGTTGCCTTCTACAACAGCCACGAAGCCCGCGTGGAGCTGTACTTGGAAAGCACAAGCTATCATTCGGTCTGGCTGAATGGCTACGAAGTGCGCATTGCCGCTGGAGAGCGCATCCACACAGAATATTCGCATAAATTTGATGATACAATGATAGCCAACATGGCTTCGCTGGCGGACTTCAGGGTTCGTGCGTCGTGGCATGACGCGCCTCACTATTTTGGTGTGTATTGGCTACAAGTGCCGTAAAACCTTACTCGCAACCATTCCATGACCAATCCACAATCTATCAAAGCAGGAATTATCGGCGGTGCAGGCTATACGGGCGGCGAATTGCTGCGTGTGCTACTGCATCATCCGCACGTGGAAGTCGCATTTGTGCATAGCTCAAGCAATGCGGGCAAGCCGCTCCACGCCGTGCATTCGGACGTACTCGGCGATACAACGCTCCATTTTTCTGGAGAGCCGCTTGAAATCTTGCTTGCGCAGCATCAAGCGCACGTGCTGTTTCTCTGCGTCGGGCATGGCGAAGCAATAAAATTTTTCGCTGCACATCAGATTCCATCAGGCGTTACGGTGATTGACCTCAGCCAAGACTTTCGCTATGCAGACGGCGAGAATGCTGCACAATGGCTCTACGGCTTGCCAGAACTGAATCGCAGTGCGCTCGCTTCTGTGCGGGAAGAGGGAAAAAACATTGCAAATCCGGGCTGCTTTGCCACGGCGATTCAGCTTGCGCTTTTGCCGCTTGCGCGAGCGGGAAAATTGCCGCCAGAAGTCCATTTGACGGGCGTTACAGGCTCGACGGGCGCAGGGCAACGCTTGTCGGCAACGTCGCATTTTTCGTGGCGCACAGGCAATATCTCGGTCTATAAAGCCTTTTCGCACCAGCATTTGCGGGAGGTTCAGGCAAGTTTGCAGCAAAGTTCTTCTCGGCATTCACATTCACAATCGCCCTCAACGCTCCATTTCGTGCCGATGCGCGGCAGCTTCACACGCGGCATCCTTGTTTCAATGTACTGCCGCTACGATGATTCCCTCGAAGCCGCACAAACACTGTATGCGGAGTATTACAAGGAACATCCGTTTGTGCAATGCACGTTTGCAGGAAACGGCACAGAATCAAGTATTGATGCGGCATTGGAAGCACCTGACGTAAAGCAAGTTGTTGGCACAAATAAATGCGTTCTGCACGTGGAAAAGCACGGCGAAATGCTGTTTGTTGTGAGCGTGATTGATAATTTGCTCAAAGGCGCATCGGGTCAGGCGGTGCAAAATATGAACCTTGCGTTTGGTTTTCCCGAAGATGCTGGCTTGCGCTTGCGCGGGATTGGGTTTTAAGTTCATTGTCAAAAAATTTTCCTCTGAAGATTCCCTGTGAAGATTTTCTTTGAAGAATTGTGAGCGCGTCCCTATCTTGCGCTTTGTTATTTTCACAAAATCGCCTCTAAAACACTGATTCTTTCACATTATTGATTCAATTTTATGGCACACGCTTCCCACGCCGACCATACTCACCACGAACACGCCGCACCGAGCCCGATTATTACAGGTGTTGCGGTTGTTGCAGCCCTCGCAATGGGCTGGTTTTTGGGTATTCTTTTGCCCGCATTGACGGGCGCACCACGCTTTGCTGTTGGTATTGCGATGGGTATTGTTGGCATTCTTTTCGGCACAACGTCCAATGGGGCGAATGCGTTTCCGGGACTTCAGCGCTTCATGGAAGTCTTTGGCATTTCACTTTTTGCTTTAGGTCTTGTTCGCTACTTTAATGTTGCAGGAATTTTGGCAAAAGGCGAAGGAATGATAGCAGGTCTGGGTAAAATGCTCATGTTGTTCATGTAATCTTCTGTGAGCAAAGCCCAATAAAAAATACGAAATCAAAAAAGCCCTCCTCACAAGATTGTACGCTGTGAAGAGGGCTTTTTGCTGTGCATCGCGTATTAGGAAGGCTCAAAAATTAAATGGATAAACTTCAACAATATTTAGTGGCACAGACATTCCTGTCTGTGCGTGTTGGTGCGGGCTTCAGGCGACGACGTGCGGGCTTCAGGCGACGACCACAGACAAGAATGTCTGTGCCACTACTGACTTGAACCACTTATTTTTTTACCATTCCTTACGGATGCCGCACGTTCCCAAAAATACTTTGTCTCTGGCGCATTTTTTCATAGATTTTTTTATTGATTTGTTCGTCTTGCATGGAGATATGCCCTTCTAAGTAATCCTTTTTTTCAACAGTTTGTTTGTTCTAGGAGTTTGTGATGATATTCAAAAGCCCTTTTCCCGATGTGGTATTGCCCGAAGTTCCGTTGCATGATTTTGTTCTCCGCAAAGCCGCCGCTCTTGGCGACAAGCCTGCTCTTATTGATGGTCCTTCAGGGCGCACCATTACTTACAAGCAGCTTGCGGGCGGTATTCATATGGTTGCGTCTAATTTTGTCAAACGCGGTCTGAACAAAGGCGACGTTGTAGCGATTTACTGCCCCAACATCCCTGAATATGCGGTTGCCTTTCACGGAGTTGTCAAGGCAGGTGGCACAAACACAACTATCAATCCGCTCTACACGGTTGATGAACTCACACATCAAATGAAAGATGCGGGCGCGAAGTTTTTGATTACCATTCCGCTTTTTTTATCCAACGCACTTGAAGCAGCACAACGGGCGAATATCCAAGAAGTGTTCGTCATGGGCGAAGGAGAAGGCGCAACGCCCTTTGCAGCACTCTTGCAAGGCGACGGCGCATTGCCCACCATTGATTACGACGTGAAGAACGACACCGTTGCAATGCCCTATTCAAGCGGCACAACAGGCTTACCCAAAGGTGTGATGCTGACGCATTACAATCTCACTACCAACGTTACGCAATACTCGGACTTGGAGCAATTAAACGAAAGTAGCATCATGCTTGCTGTGCTGCCCTTCTACCACATCTACGCCATGACGGGCTTGCTCAACGGTGCGCTTGCTGTCGGCGGAACAGTCGTCTCGGTGCCGCGTTTCGACCTTGAGCAGGTTTTGGGAATTATTCAGCAATACAAAATCACAAACTTTTTCGTTGCGCCGCCGCTTATGCTTGCCTTGGCGAAGCATCCGATTATTGATAATTACGATTTGTCGAGCTTGAAAGTCGTTACTTCTGGTGCGGCTGCAATGTCTGTGCCGATTGCCGAACTCTGCGCCCAGCGTTTGAAATGCGTGGTCAAGCAAGGCTACGGCATGACGGAGGCTTCGCCCGTTACGAACATGAATTCGGTGTCGTATCCCATTAGAATTGCATCGGTCGGACCGCTTGTGCCAAATATGGAAGCAAAAGTAGTGGACTTGACAACAGGAGCAGAGCTTGGTCCGAACGAAAACGGCGAACTCTGCTATCGCGGTCCGAACGTAATGAAAGGCTATCTCAACAATCCCGAAGCAAACGCAAAAACACTGGTTGATGGCTGGTTGCATACGGGCGATGTCGGCTATGTTGATGATGATGGCTATTTTTACGTGGTGGACAGATTCAAGGAGTTTATCAAGCACAAAGGCTATCAAGTAGCTCCTGCCGAGCTGGAAGGCTTGCTTATCGGGCATCCCGCCATTGCCGATGCAGCAGTTATCCCCGTTGCGGACGAGGAAGCAGGCGAAAATCCAAAAGCATTTATCGTGAAAAAAGGAGAAATTACGGCAGAAGAAGTGATGGAATACGTTGCGGGCAAGGTTGCGCCGTACAAAAAAATTCGCGTGGTGGAATTTGTCGAGGAGATTCCAAAATCGCCTGCAGGCAAGATTTTACGCCGTGTTCTGATTGAGCGCGAGCGAGAGAAGGCGCGTCAGAGCCAAGAAAAAAGCGAATAAAAACGAATTGCTTTTTTGCTGACAAATCCGTCTGCTCGAAAATACAAAGCCTAGTAATCGCTGTGATTACTAGGCTTTTGAGTTTACTGCTCCTGCTCCATTGCTCAATGCTGTTCTGGAGCGAAATGAGTTGTATTGCCTCGTTCCGAGAAAGGGATATACTAAAAATGGGTAAAAACTGCATATCGGAAAGTGAAGGAATTGAGATGTAGTCCACCTTCAAGGTGGGCTACATCTGAAGCAACAAACCTTTTTCAGTATATATTTGTAAAAAAATGTGATATATACTAATACTACTTTGGCAGATTGCCCCCGAATCTTTGTAAATACAAGGCTTGCGAAACAAAATATCTCCTAGGAAAATATTCATCTACTTCCTCACAAAAAAGCCCGAACTTACTCATACCGTTTTGACTGTATTTTGAATACTTTGATTTGAGCAAGGCAGCATGCTGCCTTGTTTCGGAGAATTGAAACTATTCATTTTACAATCGAAACGTAAGTCGGAATCTATCGGAAACGTGAAAACGGCATGGATAGCGACTTACGTCGGTATGACAGATGCTTTTTGCGAAAGTTCAAAATTACTCAGTTTTTTGCGAATACTCATAAAATCCCGCATTCGATTTTCTTCCTAAACGCCCCGCTTCAATGTATTCACGCTGCATTGGCGAGGGAGCAAAGCGTGCTTCGTGGAAAAACTGTTCCCATACCGAAAGCGTAACAGCAAAATTTACATCCAAACCAATCAAATCCATGAGTTCAAACGGACCGAGTTTGAAGCCCGCAGAGCGCATCAGTGCGTCAATCTGCTCAATAGTTGCCGCATTTTCTCGTGCGAGCGTCATTGCTTCGAGATAAAAACTTCGCGCCACACGATTGACAATAAATCCAGGTGTGTCCCGCGCCAGCACTGGTGTTTTCTTGATTGTGCGCGTAAAATCCGTTGCCGTAGCAAGCACGGTGTCGGCAGTTTGCACGTGCGGAATAATCTCGACAAGCGGCATAATATGAGCGGGATTGAAAAAGTGCATTCCCAAAAAGCGTACGGGATTGCTCACGCTTTGCGCAAGCGCAGTGATAGAAAATGACGACGTATTCGAGGCAATGAGCGCGTCCTGACGGAGAACAGTGGAGAGTTTCTCGAACAGTGCCGCTTTCGCGCTTTTGTCCTCAATAATTGCTTCAATCACCATATCGCATTCAGCAAGTTCTTTCAGTGTCGCGCAGTTCCGAAGATGTGCAAGTGATATTTCTACATCGTCGCTGGTCATAACATTTTTCTCTACAAGCCGCGTAAAAGCTGCTCGCAGAAAGTTCTGGCTCTGCAAACGCGCACTATCGGAGCTATCATAGAGGTTCACGCTATATCCCGCCCGTAAACACGCAAGCGCAATACCAGAACCCATTGCGCCAGCACCGCAAACACCGATTGTTTTCATAGTTTTTTTGAGATGATGTTGTCAGAAGTATGCCAAAAGATTTAAGAGCGCATATAGTTGTAGGCGCGGCGCAAGATACAAAAACACACTGCAATCAACAAACACGGGTTTTCTTCTGCTATCATCTTGTGCCAGAAAAGGTTTTATCGTAAGTTTGGCATTTCAGGGTATTTGTGCTGCGTGTTCGTATCACAATATGACGAAACTGCTTTTTGCAAAAAATGTACTTGAAAAATATAGTATAACTAATATACTTCACACACAAGATTTTATGCGCCTTTCACAACTATATTTTCTCACGGCTCTCTGCACGTGCGCATTCTTTCTCGCTTCGTGCCAAGCCTACGTGCGAGATGTCAGCTCGCCTGTGGATTTGATTGACAATCGCAATCTCAATACCGAAAGCGCATTGCCACTGCTCTACACCGCCGTTGGTGGCACATTTGCCGAAGGACAACGCCAGATTTCGCCGCTTGCGTCGGTATTGTCCGATGAATGTATTCCGTCCAATGGCATTTCTGCCGATAACACCAACGGCACAGTTTTTAATATCGACGACGGAAACCCCGATTTTACGGAATCCTTGATAGGCAACGCATGGATAAGCTATGGCAGTGTTGGTAAACACGTGCGCGTGATACTGGAAAAAGTAGATATTATCCGCTTCACGAGCGATAGTACGCGGCGCAGAGCCTTGTTTACGGCATATTTTTTTCATGGCATGGCGGTGCATTATCTCGCGTCGTATTGGGGCATTGCTCCTCGCATTGGCGGCGGTGTACTGAATGGCGGGGCATTTATTCCTTCCACACCGCTCCACGACACGTCGCTCGCATCCTTCGCCCGTGCGCTGGCAAATGTTCCCAGCAGCTACGAACGCCGCTTGGTTAATACCATGATTGCACGAGTACATCTGCTCGAAGGCAGGTACAATCAGGCGTTGGCGGCAGTGCTGAATGGTCTTCAGCAGGGCGACCGCCCATTTCAAGCTACCTATACCGACGGCGCATATAATTTTTGGGCAGACTACAATCGCCCTGATCCCTTTGGGCGTGGTCCTGTGCTGCCGCATCCGCGTTTTCGTGCCTACGTGATGGCAGAAGCCGCCGAAGCCGCCCGCATACCGCTTGTGCAAGGCATACGACCTGTTCCAGGGCGCACAGAACCATATTTCCTGCAAGCAAAATACGTGGAAAGTTCGCCGATTGATATTGCAACATGGCAAGAAAACGCGCTGATGCTTGCGGAACTGCGCCTGCGCTTGGAAAACAACACCCAAGCCGCGCTTGTCGAGGTCAATCGTGTTCGCGCTGCTGTGCCTGCGCCGCAAGGAATTACGCCGCTTGCAGCCCGTACAACCACAAATCTTGATTCTATTTTTCTTGAACGCGAAAAAGAATTTTTTGGAACAGGACTGCGCTTGCTCGACCAGCGCCGCTTGAATCGCTGGACGCAATTCACGGGCGCAAATGCAGCGCGAGCATGGTATTTTTTGCCTATTCCCAAGCGCGAATTTGACACCAACAAAAATCTCATACAGCCTTGATAGATAAAAACTTACACAGATAGGTATGATTGATTACTTTCACGACACATTTCACCCCTAAATGAAACGCTCAATGAAACATGGTATTCTGCGTGTTCTGTTCTTGTGCGGACTCCTTTTTGGGTATCTTCCTTTCTCCGTTGGTGCGCAGCAGATTCTCCAAACTGACGCGCTTACTTCTGAGCAAGGCTTGTATTCGCGCTATGTTCACGCAGTTTTGCAGGATAAATACGGCTTTGTGTGGTTCGCTACCGAGCAAGGGGCATTTCGTTGGGATGGCGTTTCCATGACCGCATTTTTGCACGAAAGCGGCAATGCGCAGTCGCTGCCGAGCAGTAACGTGCTGCACCTCCACGAGGATACACACGGCACATTATGGCTGGGAACCTCGTCAGGGCTTGCGCGTTTGAATCGAAACACCAACACGTTCCAACGCTTTTTTGCAAATAAACCGATTGCCGATATTCACGAAGACCGCTCCGGTCGGCTCTGGTGCTGGATTCATGCGGCGGCAATGCGCACCGACGAAATCGGTATTCTCGAAGAAGCACACAACGAAACGAATGCCAAAGAACGAACAGAAATGAGCGTAAAAGCAGGAGAGAAAGGCTTGCGCTCGGCGTATTTGTACGCATTTCTCCACGACTCGCAGGGAAATATTTGGCTCGGCACAGCAAATGGTTTGCATCGTTTCAACGCCGCAGCGCATTCTTTTACCTCATTTTTTGCCGATAGCACCGTGCGCAGCCCCGCACCCGCCAATGCTCCAATAGCGCATATCCACTCGCTTGAGCAAGCCCAGAGCGGCGCACTGCTGCTCGGTACGGGCGAAGGGTTATTTCAGTGCAAGCCGAGCGCAGCCGACGGCGCCGCAAACAATCTCGCTCTGGAGGCGTTTGTCGGTGCGAACAGCACACCGCTTTTGCGCGAGAGTGGAATTATTGTGCTGAAAAAAGATGGCGCAGGAAGCGTGTTTGCGGGCGCATTGCAGCGCACAAAGAGCGCAAATACGCTTGTGTGGATAGATATTCAGCGCGGCACAATGAGCCAAGCACTGCCCGTGCTGCCGCTTGAAGGCAAGGCGCAGAGCCACAGAACAGCGCAGGATGCGGCGAACGGTCATATCTACTGGGGTGTGGGCAATGGTGCAATGCGCCTCAGCACCGCACAAATGCAGAGCGAGCTGCTTTTTGCCAATGCCGATGCTCCGATGCGCTTAAACGCTGGTGTTGCGGGTATTTGCGTGAGTACAGCAGGGAAAATCTGGTGTGCGCGAACAAGTGCTGGCGTGAGTGCGCTTGCGCCGCCGCCGCCGCCGTTTGCTGCTCTCGGCGCACCATTGCTCGCGGCGCAGAGCGTCTCTGCGATTGCCGAAGCTCCAGACGGTACAATGTGGATTGGCTACATGAACGGCACAGGCGTAAGCCTCTTCAATCCTCGTACGCAAAGCATTTCCCACCTTCGCAGCGATGCCCGCAATCCTCGCTCCTTGCATAGTTTCGACGGCGAAACGAGCATTTACGCCTTTTGTACCACCAAGTTCGGCGCACGGCGTGGCGCGTGGTGGGTTGGCGCATTCGCACTTGAGCGATTGATTGGCAAGGAAACCAGCGCAAATGCTGGCTTTGCGCATACATTCCCTCTCGGCAAGAATGCCATTCCGATAAGCGCGATGCTCGAAGATGCCGACGGAAATTTTTGGATTGGAACGCACACTGGCGGCTTGTTTTTGCTGGACACCGCAGGCACTGTTCTCAAGCACTTCACCAACAACCCCAGCAATGACGAGAGCTTGGGAAATAATACGATTCACAGCATTATCCAAGACCGCACAAAAACGCTCTGGATTGGGCATGAAGGCGGCGTCGATAGTTTTCGTCCCAACGGCAAGGTTTTTCGCCATTTTCATGCGCAATCGTTGAGCGGAAATACGTTGAGCGAAAATACGTTGAGCGAAGAGACTGAAAATGACAACGCAGACGAGGGCAACAAAGCACGGTTTCATGCGGCTTCCAGCGTTATTGGTGCTGTTCACGCGCTTGTGTGCGACAGCAAAGGGCGCGTGTGGATTGGCTCGCAGGGCGGTCTTTCCTGCTTCGACCCCGCAACACAAGTATTTGTGCGGCATTTCAGCACACGAACAGGCTTGCCAAACAACGCCATTGCGGGCATCGTGGAGGACGAGCGCGGGAATATTTGGGCGAGTACGCGGCGCGGCTTGTGCTGCATAGCAGAGGCAAACATCAATGGCGTAGAAAGCGCACCAATCCTCTCGTTTACTCGTGCAAGCGGTCTGGCGACGGATGAGTTTTCGAGCGGTGCAGCAACGCGCTCGCACGATGGAAAATTATGGTTTGGCGGGCGTTCTGCGATTGTGTATTTTCATCCTGATAGTCTTCGTGCGCATCTTGGCGTGGTTGCGGCTTCGGGCAAAGCAGTCATCACACATTTGAAAAAATTTGGTGAAATTACGCTTTTTGAAGAGTATATTGCCGACGCAGAGCGCGTCGAGCTTGGTTATGCCGATAAAATTATTACGTTTGGCTATGCCGCACCCGCACTGCTTTATCCCGAACACACGCTGTTTTCCTACAAGTTAGAAGGGCTAGACACCGCATATATCCTTGCTGGTGCTGAACGCGAAGCAAAATACACCAGTCTTTCCGATGGCGAATATACCTTCCTTGTGAAAGCTGCCGACCACAACGGCGTGTGGCAGAAGCAAGCAACCGCGCTGCGTGTGATTGTCCGCCCGCCATGGTGGCGCACATGGTGGTTTTTTACGGGAAACGGCGTACTTGCTTTCGTACTGGCATACTTTTTTCACAAGCAGCGTATTCTCAGTATTCAGCTTCGCAATCAAGAACTCACGCGCCTCGTTGATGAGCGGACGCACCAACTCCAAGAAGCAAATAACGAAGTTCATCGGCAGCTTGAAATTTTGGATGCGCAGGCGCAAGCTATTGAAATCAGTAATACGCGCTTGCAAGAAACCAATTTGCAGCTTGATTCGACCTTGCACGAACTGAAAGACACACAAACGCAACTCGTGCAGAGCGAGCGCATCAATGCAGCCGGAATGCTGACAGCCGGCGTGATGCACGAAATCAACAACCCAAACGCTTCTATTCATGCGGCAGTCGAGCTGGGGCAAGAGCAATTACGCGGCTTGGAGAAGTATTTTTTTTCGCTTCTGGATGCCGAAGGGCGCACAAGCACCGAAGCCAAAGGCTTTGCGGAGCGCGTTGCGAACCTTGCCGATATTTTGCAGATTGCGCTCACTGGCTCGGAGCGCATTGGCAATATCGTCATGGCATTGCAAGGATTTAGCAAGCATCAGCACGTAGGACACACGCGCAACGACGTAGGAACGGAAGTCCATGCTACTGCCACAATATTTCGCTATCAGTTCAAGGATATTCTGGTCGAAGAGCGCATCCCGCGCCAGACCCACGCAAAAGCGCAGTGGGACGAAATTAACCAAGCACTGCTGAATCTGCTCGTCAATGCCGCACAAGCCGGAGCAACGCAGATTCGTATTGCGGCAGAGGTGGCAGAGAGCGATGCACAAGGCGCAAAAAATCTCATTGTTTCGGTGAACGACAATGGAAAAGGCATGGATGCAGAAATACAACAACACATTTTTGAGCCGTTCTACACCACCAAAAGCGTGGGAAATAGCGGCTTGGGGCTGAGCATTTCGCGGCAAATTATTGAGCGGCATCATGGCACAATAAGCGTGGAAAGCGCACCAGGACAAGGCGCAACCTTTACAATGATGTTTCCACAAGATAACGGCACGGTCGCAATTCCCACAGCCTCGTCTTGACAAGGCTTCTGAAATATTCCCTTCATTTTTATGTTTGAACGAGAAATACAACGCGCAAAAGAATTGCTTACGCAACGCATGACTGCTGCCTCGCAATATGTTTACTGGGATGATATTCGTCGCAGGACGGATATTGCTGTGTTTTACCGAAATTTCTTTGGTGCCGAGGCGCAATGGTGGGTGTTTGAACAGCAAATGCAGCGCGTCGCCAATACGCGCTTCGATACCTCCAACCCCGCATTAACAGGGCTTTTCAGCGAACTCGACCATATGCTGATGGAGTCTGCCCGCTTCGACCACCACGACCTCCATACTGCTCTTGAGCTTGCCGTAAAAACACGCTTCAATTACATTTTGCGCCCGCGCACAACGCTGAAGTGGTTTGTTTATCGCGGCGAGCCTACGAAAACCTTGCACGAAGTGATGCTGCGCATGGATTATTTTTTGGAATATGATTATATGCTTGATGGTGTGCGAGGATGGATAAGCTCGAAACAGCAGGAAAAATCAAACACGGAGACCAGCGCGAGCGGCGGGCATTTTTCTGGCAATACAGCGCAATTTTCCTCAGACCGCACCGATACTCGTTCACACGATACCCTCGCCAAACCAGATTCCGTGCGCCCATTCAGAATAGATGCCAGTTTGGTGTCGGTCGTGGAGTTCGACCGCGTTCTGCAAAACGTTGATAACGAAGTCATTTTGGAGTATTCGCCCGAAGAATTTACAGATTTGCTAACGCCAATATTTGAAATGTTCGATGAAATTCACGCTGGAGACCGCGCTTTGCAGCAATATCGTGGCAAAGTCCCCACGCCAGCACTGATTATTTTCTTGGATGACAAAGGCATTTATCGCATCGCGCAAGAGCTGGAAGAGTTGATGAAAACTCGCTCCTTGCGCTATGTCGGGCAGCGTGAGTTTCTGCACTTGCTGAATGATATTGTGGCAAAGTTGGAACTTTCCATTGACAACGACGAGCTTCCAGACTCCGCACCAAGAGAAAATAATGCCGCACTGCCGCTTGATTTTACGCCAGAATTTCCTTCGCAAGAAGAGCCAATCCTTAAAGCAGACGACACTATCGGCGAGCTTGCTATCGGCGCAGCAATCCGCACAAAGCGCACTGCTTCGGGCGCAGAAGCTCCTTCGACGAATACCGATGTAGCAGATATTTCTACGGCGGATAGTTCTCCCATTTCCGAAGAGCCAAAACAAGTATTTTCGCACGAGCGTTTTCCCAAAGAAGCACCACAGAAAACCTCCCATGCGGCTGATGAATCATTGACCACAACAGCCCCGCGACCCCCACGCGAAACCAGCAACCAAGCTCCGAATACGACGACCTCCGTTATTGATGCAGAGTTTGAAATCACCGAGCCGCTTGCAGCCTCGTCCGCCAAAGGAACGCCCCCCTCTGCAACGCAGTTCAATCATCCGTCGTTTGCGATGCAAGCCGCCGACCTCGCAGAAATGTTCAAAAACTTCGATTTTACGGCTGCTTCCGCTCCCTCTGTTACACTCAAATCACCGCAAAAAACAGAAGCTCCGAAAACAGAAACTCTGAAAACAGAAGCTCCGAAAGCAGAAGTTCCGAAAGCAGAAGTTCCAAAAGCAGAAGCTCCGAAAGTGGATAAACCAGCAGAAGAGCAGAAGCCGAATAATCGCCCTGTATTGCAATTTCCCGCAGCAAGTTCATCGGCAGCGGAAAAACAATCTACCGCACTCGTTCCGTCCGAAAGCAAAAAAGCTGACCCAGAGCCGCCACGTTCTTCATTTTTTACGCGCTTTGGCAGTATTTTTGGCTCGTCGCGGCACAATGGAGAACGCGAATAGAATTTCTGTACATGGTTTGTAAAATTTTTGTGAATAGTCTGCGAAATCTTTGTGGTGTCTTGCTTTACCGCAACATATCCCATGCAAGTTTGGCAATCACGCCACCGACAACAACCAAGAATAAACCACGCACAAAACGGCTTCCTTTCTGCACCGCTAAACGCGCTCCGACAAACGCCCCTGCAATGTTGAAGGCGGCAAGCGGAATACCAATTTCAAAGCGGACATTTCCTGTCCACAGGAAGTAGCCAAGCGCGGCGCAGCCCATCGCAAAATTTACTAGTTTTGCCGACGAACTTGCATCCAAAAAGCCAAAACCCAGAAATCCGATAAAACCAAAGATGAGAAAACTTCCTGTGCCGGGACCGAAAAATCCATCGTACAGCCCCAAAACCATTCCCAGTGCAACGCTGATAGCGCGTTGCTGGCTGGCTGTGCGGTGTGGCGCATGAATGCTCCCGAAATCCTTGCGGAATGCGGTGTAGAGGGCAATCGCAATCAGCAACACCACAATGACAGGACGGAGAATGCTGCTGTCCAGCACCGTAAGTGCTTTCGCGCCCACCAGTGCCGAGCAAAAGCCCGCCAATGCAGCAGGAATCATGCTATGCCAAGGAATATGAACCGTGCGGATGTATTGTAGCGTTGCCATGCCCATTCCCTGAACGGCGGCAAATTTATTGGTGCCAATCACGCTTGGAATAGGCATTTGCGGGAAAAGCAGGAGCAACGTGGGAATGAGAATCAGCCCGCCACCGCCGACCATAGAATCTATCAAACCCGCACAAAATGAGCTTGTGCAGAGAATGGCGAGTTTGAAAAAGGGAAGGTCGAGCATGAAGAAAGAGGAAAGGAAAGAAGCTGTGATGCGCTTTATGGCTGTTCTGCTGCTCTTTTTGCGGAGATTTTTGCAACAACAATGCTGATTTCATACAGCACATACAACGGACACGCAAAAAGAAGTTGATTCACGGGGTCGGGGCTGGGCGTGAGAATGGCAGCAATGATGAGAATGACCACAATGGCGTGGCGGCGGTACTGGCGCATCATTGCTGAGGTAATCATGCCGATAGAAGCCAGCACAAAGGTAATCATCGGCAGCTCGAAAATAAGCCCCGCGCCAAGCACGGTCATCGTGATAAAGCCAAAATACTCGTTTACGTCAATGATATTTTTGATAGCGGGATTGCCAAAGGAAACGCTGAATTGCAGCATAGCGGGAATCATCACGAAGTAGGCAAAACTCACACCAAGCAAAAAACACACCGTCGTAAAGACCGTGATTTTGCTTGCCCATTGCCGCTCATGCTTGTACAAGCCAGGTTCGATAAATTTCCAGAGTTGATAAATCACAAATGGGAAAGCGACGACAATTCCAGAAGCGAAAACAACTTTGAAATACAAAAAAGGCTGCCCGAAAGGTCGTAGATTCTGGAGTTCGAGCTTGGCGGTGGTGGCGGGCTTGAGCAAAATCCAATTCATAATCTCGTTCACAAACACGCCCGCAAGAATGCACCCAAGCAGGAGAAAAATGGCGGCTTTGAAAATACGCTGGCGTAATTCCTCCAAATGCCCCAGAAAACCTTGCTCTTGGTCGTTTGGATTTTCTTCGATACCAGCTTTATTGTCGTTGGAGATATTATTAGAAAGGATGCTCATGGTTGAGGAATAGTGGCGCAAATGTTCGACAAAACGGGCATTTATACGTTAATGCAATAGCGAAGATATGACAACAGAAGGGAAAAAACAAGATTCTCAAAAGCAAAACCCTCAAGCCTACGTTTATGCGGGCATTGAGGGTTAAAAACTGGTTGAACCAGAAATACTGCACAAAGCAGATTCCATGCGGCATTTAGTCAATTTGCTTCTTGCCATCCACCGTGATTGCCTTCGCCGCGCCGACGCTTGCAGGATTCACAAAACCAATCGCGCCGGGCGTTTTAGCAACATATCCAGCTACGTCGTCGTCGCTATCGAAGGTAACGGGCGGCTTCAAGCCGTCGTTCATCATGCGTTTGAGTAGTGCTGCTTGGCATTCGGTGAATTTTTTTCCAAGTGCGCCGTAAAACTTCTTGCGCGAGTCGGTATCGGACTTGTAGGTAACAATCGTAATATTGCTGCCGCTTGCAAATTTGGTCATATCGCCAGTAAAAATGCTTTTGAGGTCGGCACTAGAAAGATTGCTGGTGGCGTTGGATTTATGTACAATGACTGCGACTTGTGCTTGCAGAGCAACAGGCGCAATAACGAATAAGCACACGAGAACAGCGCGAAATATCGGATTCAGATTCAGATTCACGTTCATATTTGAAACTCCAAGAGGACAAAAAAGTAAAGAGAAAGAATTAGAATGATACAACGCAGCCCAGTGCCGCAGACAGATATGCTGGATTTTCCGCACCAGCAGCCAAGTGATAGCTTCCTTGCGCTTTGACAATCACTTTATCAGCCGGGCGGAAATTCAGCCCGCCTGTTGCGCGGAGAGCCGCATTATTCTCAAAGCGTGCGCCGCGCTCGTTGGTGCGGTAGAAATCAAATCCTGCAAAAGCAAGCCATTGCTCAGAAAAATTATATCCCAGCGATAGATATGCAAATTGATTAACCACACCGCTTTGATAGTTTCTGATGTTGAAGCCTGTTTTTCCTGGAATTGCTTCAAAATTTTCAAAGGCTTGAATAAACTCGCCGATAAGATTCAGATTCCCAAATTCGCCTTTGATGTCGCCAGCGAGCAAGGTGAGGTTTGTTTGCGCAACGGAATCTTTGTTGCCGATAAGGTTTGTTGCGGCAGACAGCCCAAGCGTGATGTTATCTGTGCGTAGTGCAATGCGTGTACCGAATGTTTTGGTGGCGCTCAGGTCAAAACCGTTTAAAATGCGGCGGTCGGTATTTCCCACATAGCCAACGTAATCAAGTTTTAGACCATCTCCTAATCGCACAACACCAGAAGCGGAAAGATTGCCAAATTCCGCTCGCACTTCGCCAATGCCATCGGTGGTGGCAGGTTCTTCGTAGGGAAAGGGACGCTCAATAAACCAATACAAATTCGGGCGCGAATGGATGTTATTAAAGCTGGCGAACGGCAGAAGAATCTGTCCAAACCGCAGACCAAAAGCGTCAGTCGGTCGCCATTCTATCCAGAGCTGGTGCATAAGCGGCTGCGTGTAATCACTGCTAGAGTTGATGCCTTGTTGAAAGCGAAAATCGTTTTGAATATACAACTCCGCGAGATATTTCCATTCCGAACCGATATTTCCAGAAACAAAAAGATTAAATTGAGCATTGAATGTATTCGACACCGCACCACTGCCGATTGCGGCATCTTTATTTGCCCCAAAAACGCGATAATCTGCCGTTGCAATACCGTAGATATTTATTTTATCGGTTTCTTCTTGCGCGAGTACTTGCCGCGTTCCCAAGCAGACGAATACCGCAAAAAAGCAAAAGAGGAAAGCATATTTTTTCATACCAAATAACTCCGTTTGATAAAAGTAAAAAAGAAATCATTCTCATCTGTACGTTTAGAAAGCGCGATAACCAAGCACATTATACACTGCACACTGCATATGACCAGAAAATTACCAGAAATAAACTGCTGTAAGGTTTTTTTAACCGCGAATTGCTGCAAAGATAACATTCTCGCATAATAATTTGCTGCGCAATAAAAAAGAAAGAAGAAAATTATTACAAAATAACGGCAAGCTCTTGAATTCTCTGATGTTCAGAGTATTGCGTGAAATGTGGAAAGATATTTTGAGGAGAAGCCGCAACTCCATCCTGTATGTTTGCAGATTTCTTCGTAACTTTAGGATTGTGTTGTTGTTCTCTCGTCATCTTCCATTTCAAGCCTCATTTTTTATGAAATGTCGTACTGCATTTTCTCGTGTATTTATGTGGAGCAGCGTTGTTCTCTGCGCTTTTGCAGCTATGTTCCCTGTGATATTCTCCGCCATATTTCCCAGTATTTTTCCCAAGCAAACACTCCTTTTTGCTCAATCAAGCGCAGCACCGCGAAATTTTTTCTTTGAGCGTTTGACGGTGGATAATGGCTTGTCGCAAGGACACGTGATTTGTATGCTCCAAGACAGGCGCGGCTTCATGTGGTTTGGCACCGAAGACGGTTTAAATCGCTTTGATGGTATCAGCGTGAAGCTCTACAAAAATATGCTTCCGAGTAATTACATCGAAGCACTCTACGAAGACCGCGAGGGAACGCTCTGGGTCGGTACAAAAAGCGGCTTGGCGAAATACGACCGCGCCACCGAAAAATTTACGAGTTATCAGTCTTCCAATACTGATTCTGCCTCGCTTCCCAAAAATTATGTTACCTCAATTGTGGATGATATTTCCAGCTCATTTTTGTGGGTCGGAACCTACGGCGGTGGTTTGGCGCGATTGGACAAAGTCACAAAAAAATTTACGACGTTCCGCAAAAATACTTCTCGTGCTGATGCTTTGCCGTCCGATATTATCTGGCGCTTGACGGCGGATAAATCTGGCGCGATTTGGGTCGGCACCTTCAAAGGTGGTATTGCCCGCCATATGGCGCAAAGCAACACGTTTCTCCGCTTCCAGCCTGATTCTGCTGCCTCTGGCGAATTATTCGTGCAGTCGCTCTGCACCGACCACAACGGTATGATTTGGGCTGGTACAAATAACGGTCTTTGGCGTTTGGAATACCGTCCCATTACCCGCACGGGTGATTTTACCCACTACAAAGCTGACCCTGCTGACCCAACGGCACTAAAAAGCCCCATCATCAATGCGGTGCTTTCTGACCGCTCGGGACGCATCTGGGCTGGCTCCAACAGTGGATTGCATCTCTTCGACCGCGTTAATGAACAATTTACGCATTACAAACACGACTCCGCCGACCCGAATAGCCTTGTGAATGACGAAGTTACCTCATTGTATGAAGACCGCTCTGGTACAATATGGGTTGGTACGATGAATGGTGTGAGTTTCTTCAATCCTCGCGCGACGAAGTTTGTAACGTATCGTCCTGAAACGGGACGCACAAACAGTTTATTCGGTAGCGTTGTTTGGTCGTTTGCGGAACTGCCCGACGGACGCCCATGGGTGGGAACAGAAGAAGGGCTAAACAGGCTAGAAGCAAAGCCCTTGTCGGGCGTTGGAGCATTTAGTGTTTTTCGGAAAAATGATAATTTGCCCAATCAGCTCCAGGACAACCATATCACTGCGCTCTGTACCGCACGCGACGGATCGCTGTGGATTGGCACGAATGAGTCTGGCGTACAGCGTTTGCAGCGTCCAGATGTGTACGGTTTGGGCAGTTTTGAATCGTACCTGAGCGACGACAGCAACCCGAAAAGCCTGAGTTCTAATATCATTAGCAGCATTATCGAAGACAAGCAAGGGCGCATTTGGATTTCAACATCGGAAGGCGTAAACCGTTTTGATGGCACCGATGCAAGCGGTAGAGCCACCTTTACGCGCATCGGCTCAAATCCTAAAAATCTTGCCACCACCCTTAGCAATCCTGCCGTTACATCATTGCTTGCCGACGCGCAAGGTTTCGTCTGGGCTGGAACAGAAAACGGCTTGAGTCGCATCAATGTTGCATCGCTGGAGGTGAAATCGTACCGAGTTCTTGACGAAAGCAGTGATGGTGCAATTTCACAAATCGGTGCGGACAACAACGCCATTCAGTCTCTGCTCGAAACGAAGGACGGCAGAATTTGGATTGGCACACAAGGCGGTTTGTACACGTTTGATCGTGCAAGCGAAAAATTTACGGGGGTGCTTCTTGGCAAAAAATCTGGTTCGTATGCAACGCGGCAACAGAGTATTTCCGCCGTGCTGGGCTTGCTGGAAGACAGTGCTGGTAGCATTTGGATAAGCTCAAATCAAGGCTTGTGTCGTTATACGCCTTTGGATAGCAGTGCGCGATTTTACGACACCCGCGACGGCTTGCAGGGTAAAGAATTTATCACGGGTGCGGCGTTTAAGTCGCGTTCTGGTCTGATGTATTTTGGCGGTGTGAATGGTTTTAATGTGTTCCACCCCGATAGTTTGCGCCAAACCTCCATTCCGCCGCCAGTGGTGCTGACGGAATTTTCTCGTTACGATGAGCCAATTCCCCTTGATTCCTCCATTAGCGAGATACACACTATTACGCTGCCACACAACCAAAGTACATTTGATATTAAATTTGCCGCACTGAGTTATAGTTTTGCAGGGCGAAATCTCTACAAATATTTCTTAGAAGGCTATGATGAAGATTGGCACGAGACGATGAAGAATGATGTTCGCTATACAAATTTACCACCAGGAGAATATACCTTCCGCGTCAAAGCCTGCAATTACGACGGAGTCTGGAACGAAGAAGGACTGCGTTTGCGTATCGTTATTGATCCTCCATTTTGGCATACGTGGTGGTTTCGCTTGGGAGCGTTGATTGCTGCTGCTGGCACTATTTTTGGTGGCGTGCGCTGGCGCGTTAAAGCAGTGCAAGACCAAAACAAGCGTTTGGCAGAGCAGGTTGAGGAGCGCACCAAACAATGGCGCGAGGCAAATGAAAGTCTCACGGGTGCAAATGAAGAAATTATGCGGCAAAATGAAGTCTTGCAAGGACAAGCTCGTGAAATTGAGCTTGCGCACACGAGCTTGCAGGAAAAAAGTTTGGCGGTAGAAAAAACGCTGAATGAATTGAAGCAAACCCAGATGCAACTTGTTCAATCCGAGAAAATGGCATCGCTGGGGCAGCTTACCGCCGGCGTAGCGCATGAAATCAACAATCCCGTGAATTTTATTTCGGGTGCCGTCAAACCGCTTGGGCGCAATTTGAACATTCTCAGGCAAACACTTGAGCAGTATGCCGCCATCAAGCCCGAAGAGGTTTCGCCTGCGGTCATCGCTATTGTCCAACAGCAATTACGCGACATTCACGACTACACCGAAGAAGCACAGTTGGACGTGCGTTTGCAGCAAATTGATGATTTGGTAGGAAATATCGGGGTGGGCGCAGAACGCATAGCGGAAATCGTTAAAATTTTGCGTAACTTTTCACGTCTGGATGAAGGAGCGTTGAAGCGCGTTTCGCTCCATGAGGGTATTGATGCGTCCTTGCGTCTGTTGCACAATCAGTATAAGAATCGCTCGCTTTCGATTGTGAAAAATTATGGTGATGTGCCAGAGGTAATGTGCTTTCCAGGACCTATAAATCAAGTGTTTATGAATATCATCCACAACGCCACACAAGCAATCAAGGACTCTGGCGAAGTGCGCATCACTACGGAGGTGGACAAAACAAATCCGAAAAATATCATTGTCCGCGTGAGCGATAATGGAGTAGGAATCCCACCCGAAGTACAAAAGCGCATTTTTGAACCCTTCTACACCACAAAAGAAGCTGGAGTCGGCACGGGGCTTGGTTTGTCCATTTCGGCAGATATTATTGCGAAGCATCAAGGCATAATTCAGGTAAAAAGCGAGCTTGGCTTCGGAACGGAGTTTTCTATCGTCTTACCGATTGACGGTCCACATTTCGGGGCAGCCAAAGCGTAGCTCTCTCCGTGAAGGCTAATCTATACACACATCTTTTGCCTACTTGCTGCAAACGTAGGTTGTATGCGGGTGAAATGTAGTCCACCTCGAAGGTGGACTACATTTGCGGCAACTACAACACACGTATTGATGCGCCCTTCAGATTTATGTGCAGAGACTAGCCGTGAAGGCGAGGGCGGGCTTGGCAATCGGCAACATTTCAGACCAGTAATCACAACACCACACATCATTTTCAATTCTCTCAGTAAATTCTCTATCTACCATGAAAGCAAAGAAGCCTGTTATTCTCTATCTCGACGACGTTGAGGAAAACCTCACGACGTTCAGCATTGCCTTTTTTGATTATTACAAAATCCACAAAGCGCGGACAACGACCGAAGCAAAGAAAATCCTTGCTGAACAGCCCGTGCAAGTGATTATTTCCGACCAAGTGCTGAAAGAAGCTGGTGAGGACACGCGCGGAACGCAGTTCTTTGAATCTATCATTGACGACTATCCATATCCAGTACGGATGCTGCTCACGGGCTATAGCGACATTGCCGATGCGATTGATGCTATCAATAAAGGGCGCGTGTATCGCTACATCACCAAGCCCTACGAAGAAGATGACGTAAAACTCATCGTGGACGGCGCAGTAAAGCTCTTCAACGCAGAAGAGCAGTACCGTCAGCTTTTGGCATTGCTCGAAGAGAAGGTAAAAGAGCGCACCGAACGCTTGATGAAGCTGAACGCAGAAAAAAATGAATTTTTAGGAATTGTTGCCCACGACCTGAAAAATCCTCTGAGCAGTATTCGCATGATTGGTGAGCTTATCAATAATGAAGCGGGAAATTTTTCCAAAGAAGAAGTTGAGGAATATAGCGGCGACATCGTTACCGAAGCCGACCGTATGTTTACGCTCATCACAAACTTGCTGGACGTAAACAAGATAGAACGCGGCTTTGCGGTCAATACAGCGAAGTTAGAAATGACAGGAATTACCCAAGCGATTGCGGAAAATTATCACGACCGCGCAGCACAAAAGAACCTAAACATCAAGTTTGATGCGGCTTCGCCAATATACGCTCTGGCAGATGAAGTGGCGGCAATGCAGGTGATTGATAATTTAATCTCCAATGCCGTCAAATACTCGCCCAATGGTGAAAATAAAAACATTTTTGTTCGCGTTGTCGGAGCAGGAAGCACTGTGCGCGTAGAAGTGCAGGACGAAGGACCAGGGCTGTCCCCGACAGACAAAGACAAACTTTTTGGGCATTTTGCTCGCCTTACCGCGCAGCCGACGGGCGGCGAACATTCCACAGGCTTAGGCTTGTCTATCGTTAAGCGCATGGTAGAGGCAATGAATGGCAAAATTTGGTGCGAGTCCGAACTCGGCAATGGTGCGACGTTCATTATGGAGCTTCCAGCAGCGCAGTAAATCGCCTACAAGCACGATACATACTGGTTTCTTCGTGAGGCTATCGGTGTGAGACTATCAGCGTGAGACTCTCAATGCCCTGCTCCAAGAAGCAGCGTTGCAGAGTCTCACTTTTTTGTTTTTTTACCCATTTTCACCCAAAAGCGAGCAAATACAAGCAAAAGCTCATTCGATAGCTTCACAGCGCAGACGACGATATACTAAAAAAGGTATGTTGCTTTAGATGTAGTCCACCTTTGAGGTGGACTACATCTCATTTCCTTCACTTTTTGATATGCAATTTTTACCCATTTTTAGTATAAAATATCTTCACGCGAGACTGTCGCCGAGTGTGCGGCTGCCGAACTAGCTTCTTCGGCAGCATCAAAAACACGCGAAGCAGCACGCCAATTTGCATAATACGCAAGAAGTTGGCGCGTAAGCCGAAGTGATTGTAACATATTGCCCGCAAACGAGATATAAAGCGCAGTATCCGTCAAAGAAGTGCGCAAAGAGCCATTTGCTTTGCTCGTGGTAGAACGTGTGGTGGTGGTCATATTCAAACTCATTCCGTAAATCGTAAAGTAGCACTAAAAACAAAATAAAATACAAACTATTTCACGAACATCAAAATTCGAGCGCAAAATTTCATTCTCCTACAACCCGCATTATTCCTTATTATCTATGGCAGTAGTCTATTTTGTGTATATTACCACATCCTCCAAACAAGAAGCCGAGACGATTGGCAGAACGCTTGTCGAGGAGCGGCTTGCGGCGTGTGTGAATATTCTTGACGGCATGAAATCAATCCATTGGTGGGAAGGCGAGCTACAAAGCTCTGAGGAAGCTGTCTTGATTGCCAAAACCAACAAAGAACGGCTTCCTGCCTTAACCGAACGTACTGCCGAACTCCACAGCTACGATTATCCCTGCATTGTCGCGCTGCCCATCGAACACGGATACGACCCGTTCTTGGTCTGGATTCACAACTCCGTGCGCTGAAGTTCTATTTGACGCTTCAAGCAGTTATAATAAAAACGGGTAAAAATTGCATACCAAAAAGTGAAGGAAATGAGATGTAGTCCACCTTTGAGGTGGACTACATCTACATCGAAAGCACCAAACCTTTTTTAGTATAGCAGCTCTTTTCTTTCTCACCATTTCTCTCTCACTATTCCTCTCCAAAGCCCATGAACGCTTGGATTCTCGCAACTCGCCCCAAAACGCTGCCCGCCGGAGCAACGCCTGTTGTTATCGGCACAGCACTTGCCGCCTTCGATGGCGCATTCGCGCTTGTTCCTGCGCTCATCGCGCTTGTGTGCGCCTTGCTCATGCAAATTGCGTCGAATCTTATCAATGACCTCTATGATTTTCGCAAAGGCGCAGACCCCGCAGAGCGTCTTGGTCCGATTCGTGTTGTTGCGGCGGGATTGCTCACCGAGCAAGCAGTGAAGCGGTCTGCGATTGGCATTTGCCTTGTGGCATTTGTGCTGGGACAATATCTTGTCTGGGTAGGCGGCTGGCAAATTCTGGCGATTGGTATTCTTTCACTGTTCATAGCATGGGCATACACGGGTGGTCCGAAGCCTCTTGCCTACATGGGGTTGGGCGAAGTCTGCGCATTCCTCTTTTATGGCGTGGTTGCCGTGCAGGGAACGTACTTTGTGCAGACGCACCAATTCTCGTGGATTGCGCTTGTGTACTCATTTGTTCCTGGTTTTTGGTCGGCAAATATTCTGCTTATCAATAACATCCGCGATATTTCTACCGATGCGCGTGTTCAAAAAAACACCCTTGCTGTGAAAATTGGCGACCGCAATGCCCGCATTTTGTACTGCATTTGTACTGCGCTCGCGCTTGTTCTGCCCTTTCAACTCGCATTTTTGCTCTTTCCCGAAGTGCAAACGCCCGCGTGGCTTTTTCTGCCGCTTCTTGCCGTGCCGCTTGGCGTGATGAGCTGCCGCAGTCTGTTCCATGCGCACGGTGCGCAGCTCAACGACCTTCAGGCAAGCACAGCGCGAAACTTGATTGTGCATGGGTTCTTGCTGGCTATCGGGCTTGTTTTGGCACGATAACAAGAAAAAAGGAAGCGCGAACATCGTCAATAAGAACATCGCTAAATTCACATAACCACCGAGACCATGTACGTCCTCCACAACCACCACAAACACGCGCACAGCCCCGAAATCGCAACGCCGCCAGAAGCAATTTTGGAAGAAGTTTTATCGCGGAATGCGCTTCAATCCTTGATTTTCATTGTGCCAACGGGACGGCGTGTGCGTTTGCTGAAGCGATGTATTGTGCGCAACGTATTCAAGCGCACAGGGAAGCCCGTTGCGGCGGAAATGCACGTGTACACGCTGGAGCAATTTGCGAAACTCTGCGCCGAGCGACTTTTGGGCAATCGCACACCACGTCTCGTCTCGGAGGCAATGACCGCCGCGCTTATGGAAGAAGCCGCCGATGCCGCGCGACATAAACTTAGCTTTTTCACCAATAGCGGCACGAAAAAAGACCGCGCAAAAAATGCCTCCAAAGCCAGTGATTACGCTATTTCTCCTGCAGTGCTGGAACGTTTGCAAAGCATCATTTTGGGCTTAAAGGAAGACGGCATCACGCCGCAATCGCTTCGCGCTGATGTGGAAGCACAAAACGAACACGTCACCGACCCGCGCCGTTTGGCGGATATTGCCACGCTCTACGAATCCTACGAGCAAGTGCTGGGAACGACGCTCACGGATTATCCAAAATTGCTCAATTTGGTGATTGAGGAAATTACGCAAAGCCGCACCACGACAGGCGTTGAAGAAGTCTGGCGCACCCTGTTTCCTGCTGCGCAAATGTTGCTTTTGGATGGATTTACCGAATTCAAAAAGCCTGAAGAACGCTTCCTTGCTGCGATGTACCACGCACCCTTTGAAACCCGCATCGTTATTGACTATTCCGACAAAAACGGACCGCTTTTTGGTGGTCTGCAAGACACTGTCACCAATCTGCAAGGTTTTACGGGCATGAAGGTAGATGCAAGCCAGAAGGCTGATGAAATCTCGCTTGTGCCACGCTACACGGCTTTTACAACCGACCTTGATACCGACAAATGGCGTGAATACAAGCGCGAAGAGCATTTGCCGAAAGCCGCCTACGTGCGGCGATGGCTCTTCAATACCGAAGAAGACATACGCCATGCGGGTTTGAACGAGGTGGTAACGATTCTCTCCAGCCCGACGCGCTCCGAAGAAGTGCGCGACGTTGCCAAATTGTTGCGCCATTATGCTGTGAATGAAAACATTCCACTCCACGAAATGTGTGTCGTGATGCGCCGTGCAGAGGATTACGCTGGGCTTTTCCGCGAAATGTGCGCCCTCTACGACATTCCCGCAAACATCACCGACCGCTTTCCGTTGGAGAAATCGCCCGTCGTTACGGCGGTTTTTGCGGTGTTGGATATGCTGCTCTACGGCTACCGCCGAGCCGATGTGAACCGCGCTCTGCAAAGCCCCTACGTGCGTTTTGTGCGCAAAGAACGCGGGCGGCGACTCACAGCACGAAGCGGCGCGAAGCAAGAAACCACGCTGGATGCAGCGAATTTGTTTACGGTCGCAGGACGCTTGCGCATTACGGGCGGGCAGCGTTTCGGGCGCGACGGCAAAAGCCAGTGGCTACGACGCATGGAGAGCCGTTTGGGGTATTTATCGAAGCGAGAAATTTTGCTGAATAACAGCCCAAATGCCGATGCGGATGAATTGCAGGAAACACGGCGATTTATTGAGGAAATTGAGCTTGCCAAGCGTGATTTTATCGCCCTTACCAGCCTTTTTCCGCGCGAAACAACGGAGTTCACACCGAAAGAATTTCACCAATTTATCACCGAAGAACTGCTTGCAACTTTGCGTGTCCATGAGCAAATCGTCACCTTCCACAAACACGCACAAAACCTTGCCTTTGAGGCTGCTGCCGAACAAAATACTGCCATGAAGCGCATGACCAAATTTTTGGGTTTGGAAGAGGAAATTGAAAAGGATGCCCGCGCCCTCACTGCCTTCGTGGACATTATTGACGAAATGACCGCTATTTTGCACGAGCGCGACAAACGCTTTATGGAGGCGGCAAAAGCGCAGAAACGCCCGCTTTCGGAGAAATACATCGAGCCAGATGCTGGAAGCGGTACGGCATCTCGCTCTGGCGGCAAACGTCGCTCGCTTTCGGACTACATCGAACGCCTCAGAACTGCCGTGCGCAATGGTCGCTATCAGGTGCGGGAAAAGCTCGGCTACGGCGTTACAATCACGTCCCTGGAGCAGATTCGCGGTGTGCCGTTTCGCCTCACGGTCATATGCGGCGCGGTGGATGGCGAATTTCCCATGAGCTATGTGCCGGAGACCTTTCTGGGCAAGGAGTTGCTGGATTCCGAAGACCGTTTCCTGCGCCGCGAGCGGATTCAATTTTACCAAGCCTTGATGAACAATGCCGTGCGCACCGAAGACGGCTCAAAGCGAGTATTCATCACGTATCCAGAGCGCACCGACAAAGGCGATAACTACACGCGCTCGCCCTTTGTGGATGCACTGCTCAAAATCACGTCGCTCACAGGCGCAGGAAAAATCTTTGCAAATGGCGTAAACGCTGGTCTTGAAGGTGAACGCGCAACCGCGACGGTGCTGCCGTATTTCCGCGCCCTTGCCTCCGAAGAAGAAACGGTGCGCCATGCAGCCCTTTCTTTCGTGGAAGCATTTCGCTCAAATCCGCAACAGTTCTTACAAAACTTTTCGCAAAGCCCGCTTTTGCAGCAATACACCGATATTTTACCAAGCGAGACCGCCAAGCAAGCATTAGAGCGTGTTTCGGTGTATCTCGCTGCGCGATTAGAACAAGAAGAAAAAGGCGAAACGCCCGATAACCGCGTGGATGCTGGTACTCTGGGCAAGTCCGTGTATTCGATTTCCGCGCTGGAGCAGTACGCAAAGTGCGCGTATCAGTTTTTTGCCTCGAAATCCCTGCGTTTACGCGAGATTCAGCAGTTTGAATCGTCGTTGTCGCCGCTTGAAAGTGGTTCGCTCTTGCATACGATTTTGTACAAATTTTATCAGAAATGCCGCGAGGAAGCGAAGGCAACGCCCGAAAAAAACGGAAATATGCCTGTGCTGCAGCCGCTCAAAGAAGGCTTGCCCGAGCTAATTCCGATTCTGCTCGACCCCACGCGAAGCGAGGAATATCGCGCTCGGTTGCACAAAATCGCGGAAGAAGAAATTGCCAGCATTCGCTTTGAACATCCATTTTTTGAATTAGACCGCGAAAGTTTGGTTGGCACAAATCCTGAAGAGCCGCTTGAATTCAGGCGTTCTGGGAAATTGGATGTGTGGTTGGAAAGCGAGTTGCAGCGTGTTCAGGAAGGCTGGGGCTACGCGCCTGCACTCGTGGAATTTGCGTTTGGAGAAATTAAAAGCGTGTTGGGGAATGTGGAATTGGCAGAAAATCTCCGCTTGCATGGGAAAATTGACCGCATTGAACTTGCCTTTGACGATAACGGAACACCGCATGAATTCTTGATTGGCGACTACAAAAGCGGCGCGAATGTTTCCTCCAACAAAGACATCCGCGAAGGACTTTCCCTGCAAATGCCGCTCTATGCCGCCGCTACCGAAGAACTGCTGCGCTCCGCCTACGGACTGGATGCGGAGGCTTCTGGCGGCGTATATTATGTGCTGTCGCCCAAGCCCAGCAAAGTGAACAAAGACGCGGAAACGCATTCGTTTGTGATGTTGCCCAAGGATTCGCCACTTGCAAAGGGGAAAAAGCGCAGTTTGGAATTTGTGCAAGACCGCGCCGAAATGCGAGAAATGATGGATGCCGCCGTGCAGCAAGCCGCTCGGTACGCGGAGAACATTCGTGGCGGCACATTCAACGCCAAGCCCTACTCGACAGACCACTGCGAGTTTTGCAGCTTCGCGCCTGTGTGTCGGATTAAGGAAATGCAGAGCAAGAAGGAATAAAAGTAGCTCATCAAAAGTATGCAGAGCGGCAGAGAAAGATGTTCTCTGCGGTGCGATGCGTGGGGCGTAGTTGTTGCATCCTTTCTGCTGGTTGTTCTGCGGTAAAAACCTTGCTGTACGGTGGAAAAGGCGTATATTTGCTCTTTGCTGGAACATATCCCATTCCACGCGCATCTTGATTTCTCACACCAAACGTATCTATGCACACTATTTTCATCGTTGAAGACGAAGCAAACCTCCAACTGCTCTTGGAGCATAATTGCAGCTCGTGGGGCTACAACGTCCGCGTCTTTGGAAGCGGTGAAGCTCTCTTAAATGCACTTTCGAGCGGTGAAGAGCCGTCGCTGTTCATGTTCGATATTATGCTGCCGGGTATGAGCGGCGTAGAAATCTTGAAGGAATGTAAAACGCGATTCCCAGAGATCCCAGCCGTTATGCTCTCTGGACAAGGACGTATTGATATTGCCGTCGAAACGATTAAGCTCGGTGCATTCGATTATTTGCAAAAACCGCTCGACCTGACCAAGCTCGAAATAACGCTGCGCAACGCGCTTCGCGTCTTTGCTCTGACGAATGAAGTGCGGAAACTCTCGGATGAATCCACCGAGCGTATTCGCTTCAACAACATTATTTCCGTCAGCGATACGATGCAGAGCGTTTTTAAGCTCATCAAAAAGGCGCAGAACACCGATATTTCTGTGTTGATTCAAGGCGAGACAGGCACGGGCAAGGAACTCATTGCGCAGGCACTCCACGAAGGGCGGCGCAGCAAGGGTCCGTTTGTGGCGGTGAACTGTGCTTCTATCCCCAAAGACCTCTTGGAAAGCGAGTTGTTTGGGCATGAGCGCGGCGCGTTCACGGGCGCGGTGCAGCGCAAAATCGGGCGTTTCGAGCAGGCAAATCACGGAACATTATTTTTGGATGAAATTGGCGAACTCGACCTGAGCCTCCAAGCCAAGCTCCTGCGCGTCTTGCAGACGAAAACCTTTGAGCGTGTCGGCGGAACGGAGATGCTGACCGTGGATGTGCGCATTGTCTCGGCAACGCACCGCAATCTCTTGGAAGCCGCACGAAATGGCACCTTCCGCGAAGATTTATACTATCGCCTTGCGACGTTTCCTGTCAAGCTCCCGCCGCTGCGCGACCGCAAAGAAGATATTCCAGCACTGGCGCAATATTTCTTGGAAAAATACTCCACGCGCTACAACCAGCCCGCACGGAGCTTCAGCCCAAAAGCCGTGCGCATTTTAGCGCACTACCACTGGCAAGGAAATGTGCGGGAATTAGAAAATACGATTGAGCGAGCCGTTGTGTTGTGCGAAACAAAAATGATTACCGAAGAAGAATTGCAGCTTTTAACGGGAGACACGGAATTTCCAACAAGCGAAGCAAATGAGCCATCACCGATACATTTTTCGTCTGCGACGGGAGAAATTATTCCGCTTGATAAGGTGAAAGAACAAGCAATTCGCAATGCGCTCGAAGTAACGGGCGGAAATATCCAAGAAGCCGCGCATAGGCTCGAAATCGGGCGGGCGACGTTTTACCGTATGCTAGAAAAATACAATATCACAACGCATTGATATTAAACATTATACAGATTCGTGATTTTTGCTCTTCAATAGTGGCACAGACATTCTTGTCTGTGAGTCTTTATCAGAGTTTGAAGAATCACAGACAAAAATGTCTGTGCCACGAAAGGCAGATTTTATGAGCCTTCAGCGTAATCTTGCTCGTTATACTGACTAACGTGGATAAAGTTTAATGTCTATTACTGTTCATCGTTATTGACCAATGTTCTTTGGAAATCAAATCGTGGAAGAATAGGTGATTGCGCTGCGTGAGGCTGAAAAGCCCGCGTGGTGAGGAAAGTCCGAACTTCACAGAGCATCGCGCCGACTAACGGTCGGACGGTAAGCAGTGCGCGGAACGAAGCGATGAAGCCGCACACAGCAAGCCGATGGAAAGTGCAACAGAAAAGATACCGCCAGCACGGCAAAGAAATTCGCAAGAAGAACGTTGCCATGCAGGTAAGGGTGAAATGGTAAGGTAAGAGCTTACCGCACACGTGGCAACACGGCGTGGCATGGTAAACCCCGCGAGAAGCAAAGCCAAGTATGAATGCACTACTGCAAATGTACCAGCACACGCAGTATGTATGCGGCTCGTGTAAATGTTTGTTCGCGCAATGGCGCAAGCCTTTGCCAAAGCAAACGGTGTATTCGGGTAGGCTGCACAAGATAAATAATCACCTCTTTGCTTGGAAGCCGCTTCCTTCCTTGCGAAAAGACAGAATTCGGCTTATCATTCTTTCACGATTTTTTTATTATTATGCGCATTCTGTTATGGGTATGCGCTGCGCCGATGCGCTCACCGACCCCGAAAATAAAAAACCTCAAACACAAGATGGTATCTGGCTTGTAGGGAAAATTAGCCAAAAGTGTAAACATCAAAAAACAAGCCTCAACACACGGTACTCTCTTGCTTGGAAGCACGTCAAAAAGGATTGTAATTACACATCTTCACTATGAACACCTTTATCCACAACATCTTAAACCGTCCTGCCCTTTTTATCAAGGAGCATACGGGCATTCTCAAAGCCTCCAATCACTACGACGTTTTCGATGCTGATTCTGGCGAACCTCTGTTGGAATGCCGCGAGGAGGGCTTAGGCATCTTCGTAAAAATTCTCCGCTTCACAGGATGGAAAACCTTCACGCCCTTCAACTGCACCGTGCGCACACTCGGCGGACAGCGCGTGATGTCTATTCAGCGCGGGGTTTCGATTATTTTGTCGGACGTTGCTATTTTGGATGAAAACGACCAGCTTATCGGCTTCTTGAAGCAACGCTTTACGCTTATTCGCGGTCGGTTCGACGTGGTTACGCCCGACGGCGATGTCCTCTGCGAACTGCGTGGGAACTGGACTTCGTGGGGATACAAGTTTCTCGACGACGACCACGAATTAGCCAGCATCAGCAAACGCTGGGCGGGCTTGGCAAAGGAAATGTTTACGTCGGCTGATAATTATGTACTGGAAATTTCGCCCGACGTTCCGCAGAACAATCGCATTCGCGCTCTGATGCTGGCAACGGTCTTGTGTGTGGATTTCGTTTTCAAAGAGCGCAAGTATGCGAAATGGTTGGATTGGTAGAAATGGCGCAGACAGGAGTGTTACGCTCTACCAAGAAATGAAAAACCGCAAACTAAAAACTACAAAAATGTCGCCACTTCGTCTTTTTTTCGCGTTATGCCTTGTCGCTGTTGCTGCGATTGGCTTTTTTCTGCTTACAAAGCCGCGTTTGGAGCAAAAGCAAGCAATGAAGGCGCGTCGGAACGGGTATATGAAAACGTATGTTGATTCAGTGCGCACAGCACAAGACTTATACAAAGACTCGCTGCGACGCGCCAATTATCCGTCCCAAACAGCCACGCCTTAGGAAAGCTCAAAAAGTAAGTGGATAAACTTCAAAAAGTGGCACAGACATTCTTGTCTGTGAGTGTTAGCGCACGTTTCAAGCACCAAACACAGACAAGAATGTCTGTGCCACTACTGACGTTAATCATTTATTTTTTTCCTTAGAATTGATGCAGTCTTTATGCGCCTTACAAGCCTCACCGTTGAAAATATTCGCAATCATACCCATTCGCACATTGAGTTTGCAAGCGGCGTGAATGTGCTGTGCGGCATGAACGGACACGGGAAAACCTCGCTCTTGGAAGCGGTGTCGCTCTGTGCCTTGTCGCAAAGTTTTATCGCTTGCCCCGATGCTGCCTTGCTTCGGCGCGGTGCGGAATCTGCGTCGGTTGTGGCTACGTCCTACACGGATTTGCAAACGCCCTACAAAGTGGGCATAAAAATTGGCTCGCAGGAACGCAAGCAGATTTCTTCGTCGCTCGGAAAACGCCTCTCGCCGCAAGATATTATCGGGGAAATGCCTATCGTGGTTCTCTCGCCAGATTTTAAGGCAATCACGGCGGGTGCGCCCGACGACCGCCGACGCTTTATGAACGGTATTCTTTCGCAAGCGAGCAAGCTCTACATGGCGAATATGCTGACGATGAAGCGCGTTCTGAAGCAGCGCAACAGCATTCTCCACGCCGCAAAACTTGGGCATCCGATTGATGCAACGATGCTGGAAATGTGGACCGAGCAGTTTATTCAGGTAAGCGCGGACTTGCTGCTTCGGCGGTGGGAATTTTTGCAGGAATTCGCCGCCTACACCGAGCGCGTATATGCGCGGATTGCGGGCGGCGCGGAAGAAATTTCCATGCACTACGAAGCAGATAGTATTTCTGGGGAAGTCTTGCGCACCAAGCCCAGTCTGGATGCGCTTCGCAGGGAGTATGCTCGTGTGTTCGAGCGTCTGCGCCTGAACGAGCAACGGCGTGGAACCACGCTTGCAGGACCGCATAAAGACGAGATTGTCTTTCGTGTTGGCGGTGGGATTGCCAAAGAATGCGCCTCGCAGGGACAGCATAAAACCTTGCTTATTGCACTCAAAACGGCGGAGTTTGAGTATTTACGCGACTTACGGCAAGAAACGCCGATTGTACTTCTGGATGATATTTTCAGCGAGCTAGATTCCAAGCGGGCTTCCAACGTTTTCGCGCTCTTGGAATCGGGCGCACAAACGCTCATCACCACCACCGAGGAGCGAATGTATGCGGAATATATGCAGTCCTTTGGCACATCATCCAATACCACCGTCCACGCAAGCAACCACGCGTTTTTCCTTGTACAGCATGGTGGCATTTCTCCCAAAACACCACCCAAAACACCATAAGTATTTTTTCTGATTTGGAGCATAACGTTATGGCGACAAGTAATTTTCTCAAAACCATGCGTGGGCGTACGATGCAGCGTCTGGCGATTGCCCTTGGCGCAGCAATTACGCTCATGTTTGGCTATTTGGGCTGGACGCTCTGGCAAGCGCAAAGCACCATTGCAAGCCTTATTGAACGGGATATTGCCGTGATTGGTGCGATTGGTCAGATTCGGTATTATGATGAATTGCTCACGATGTCCGCACGAATGGCAGCATTTACGGGCGATACAGCATGGGAGAAACGCTACCACGCTGCTATTCCCGCAATAGACAGCGCAACTGCTCTGGTAACGCGCTTCACGGCGACAACGCAAGAAGATATGAAGGCATCCCAAGAAACCGAAGCCGCAAATGTCGCCCTCAACAACATGGAACTCCAAGCCTTTGCAGCAGTAACAAGAGGCAATCTGTCTGCTGCGCAAGAGATTTTATTTGGGCAGGAATACCAAAAGCAAAAAGCAATCTACACCCAAGCAAACGACAGGCTCCTGCGCATTCAAAATTTTGTTGAGCGCGACACAAAAGAACGCCAAGGCGCATACACGCGCAATGCGGCAATTATTTCGGTGATTTTGGCAATATTGCTCTTTGCCGCAGGATTTGGTATTCGTCTGTTTCTTATTGCCCAGCGCGATGTTCGCTATTCATTGAAAAAATCCCGCGAAGCAACCGAGCGTGCCGAAGAAGCTGCTTTGGAGCTTGCTGAACAACAACGGATGATTGAGCAAGCCCATGAGGAAACAAGCGCGTCGAAGGCGTTTATTGAAGAGCAACAGGAGGTATTACGTTTCAGCGTCGAGCGTATTGCCGCAAGCATGGATCAATTCGCGGTGGGCGACCTCACGCAGCACCTTGAGCAAACCAAAGCAATGACAAACAACAGCGATATTCAGCACCTCGTGGAAAGCTATAACGAAGCCGTTGAAAATATTCATGCAATGGTCGAGAAAGTTGCATATTCCAGCGAAACAACATCCGTGGCTGGAAGCATGATTTCATCGGCAACGCAGGAGATTACCTTTAGCATTCGGCAGCAAACGCAGGGAACGATGATGATGTCGCACCAAATGGAAGGTATTGTGAAAACGCTCCATTCCAACGCCCAAGCAAGCAGCAAAGCGGCACAGAAAGCTCAAGCCGTCCGCGACGAAGCCGAGCGCAACAGCACCGTTATCAACGAGGCGGTGCAAGCGATTGATACGATTGCGAGCGTCGTTACGCACTCAGCAGCGACAATTACGGCACTCGGCGAATCCAGCGCGACGATTGGCGAAATTGTGCAGACGATTGAAGAAATTGCCGACCAAACGAATCTTCTGGCGCTGAACGCCGCCATCGAAGCAGCCCGCGCAGGCGAGCAAGGACGCGGCTTTGCGGTGGTTGCCGATGAAGTGCGCAAGCTCGCCGAGCGCACACAAAAAGCCACGAAGGAGATTAGCGCAACCATTCGGAAGATTCAGGGCGACACAAACCGCGTCGTGGCGGTGATGAAAGACGGTACGCGCGAGGTAGAACACGGCAAAGCCCTCACCGCCGATATGTCCACGTCCATTGCTGAAATTGTTGAGCAAACAAGCCACTTAGCGGAGGTAATTCAGACCATTGCGAGCGACAGCAGGGAACAGACCGATGCCGTGTTGCTGCTTGCCGAAAGTTTAGAAGGCGTAGCGGCAATCAGCGAGGAAACATCGGCAGCGTCGCAGGAAATTGCGAATACCGCGCAGAATTTGAGCCAAGAAACGGGGCGTTTGCAAGAGCTTGTTGGGCAATTTAATTTGAAAGGCAGTACAACGTCAATAAAATCTAAGCAAGCAGTTTTGGAGGAATCTTCCTCGTTCGCCGCATTGCGCCTTGCTTCGACAGGAAGCGAACAAGACCGCCGCGACCAAGCAACAACCAAAGAAACAAGTGAGCAGCTTATTCGTCTGGATTTTTAGTTGCCGTACTTTTTCCATCTAACCTTGAATTCAAGAACGGCTGAATTTCATCTTTTTCGCACAAGGAGACCACTATGACACTTTCAAACACAAGCACGGACGCGCTTCTTGAGGAAGAATACCGCTATGAGAATCGTATCGTGCGCAGGGGCGCGACGCGAGAAGAATATTTGGAATTTGAAAATACTAACAAAGAACGTCATGAATTTCACAACGGAGATATTATTGCTATGCCTGGAAATACTGGATACCACGAAGAGCTTAATGCTGAAATCATTGCTGTTTTGCTTGCGCAACTACGCGGACGTGCAAAGGTATTTGCGAGTAATTTGAAAACAATGATACCAACCTATAATCGCTATGTTTATCCCGATGTAACGGTGGTGCGCGGCGAAGCCGAATACAACGACGCAGGAAAGCGTGAATTGCTCAATCCGACCGTGATTATCGAAGTGCTTTCTCCTTCAACGGCGGATTTTGATTTAACACGCAAATTTGAATATTACCGCAGCATTCCGTCATTAGAAGAAGTTGCTTATTTTGAGCCAGAGCAAGCATTTGTGCAGCTTTTCCGTAAAAATGCGCACGGACGTTGGGAAATTATTGAACTTGAAAATGGCGTAGTCGAATTTGCCTCTGTGCAAGCACATATCAGCCTTGCAGAGATTTACCCCAAAGCATAACACAGGAGAATTATCATGTTTCCAAATACAAGTATTGACGCGCTTCTTGAAACAGAACGCCGCGTAGTGCGCTCTGGTGCGACTGTGGAAGAGTATTTCGCGCTTGAGGAAGAACATCATGAAAAATATGAATTTCACAATGGAGAAATACTTTCTATGCCTGGCGGAACATACGAACATTCATCGCTGACAGCCCGTGTCATTGGGCTTCTTTACAAGCATCTTGCTTCAAATGTACAAACGGAGGAAATCATCGTTTTGTCAAGCGATATGCGTGTGAATATCCCAACCTATAACCGCTATGTTTATCCCGACATTACGATTGTGCGCGGAGAGCCTCACTTCGCCGACGCGAAACGTACTCAACTGCTCAATCCGACCGTGATTATTGAAGTTCTCTCCGATAGCACCGCCGACTACGACCGCTCGGATAAATTCGAGTATTACCGCAGTATTCCATCGTTGGAAGAAGTCGCATTTTTCGCACAAGACCGCGCCCATGCTGAACTCTTTCGCAAAAATGCACACGGACGCTGGGAAATTGTTGAGATTGAAAATAGCATTGTCGAATTTGCCTCCGTGCAAGCACATATCAGCCTTGCAGAGATTTACCCACAAAACCGCTAAAGGTGCGCGCCATGATGCAAGAACCGAACATATTGACCGAAGAACGCCGCCACGAGAATCGTATTGTGCGCTCTGGCGTGAGCGTGGAAGAATACATGGAATTTGAAAATACGACCGAAGAACGCCACGAATTTCACAATGGAGATATTATCACTATGCCTGGAGCATCGCCCTTTCACGAAAACCTTATTGTTCGCCTTTTTCTGGCTTTGGGGAAACACCTCGCGGAGCCTGATTATACGATGTACAGCAGTGGACTCAAAGTTGCCGTACCCACGTACAAGCGCGTTTTGTACCCCGACATCAGTATCGTGCGCGGCGAGCCAAACTTCATCAATGAGAAAGGCTATCAGCTCATCAATCCGACCGTGATTATCGAAATTCTCTCTCCCAGCACTGCTGCCTACGACCTTTCTGACAAATTTGAATATTATCGCAGCCTTGCATCATTGGAAGAAATCGCCTTTTTTGAGCAGCAAAGCCCGTCTGTACGTTTGTTTCGCCTGAACGCGCACGGACGCTGGGAAATTATTGAAATTGAAAATGGTGTGGTCGAATTTACCTCCGTGCAAGCAACTATCAGCCTTGCAGAGATTTATCTTAACGTATAGTTTTTCATTCTGAAATTGTGTGTGTTCCTCATTTTTATTTTTTTGCAACCATGAATACTGCTCAAACCTCCACCCAAACCGCATCAAACGGACATTCCACGAATGGAAATAACAATGGTCATTCTCCCAAAAGCATTGCCAAGCAAGAATTAGAGCGGCTCTACGAAGAATGCAAAAAGCAACTTCACCACGAAACTGCACAAACGCTTGCCGCGTGGCAATCGAAAAAAGAAAATTACCGAACACCGCACTACACCTACTCTGTGCGCGGCAAGGACATCAAAGTTGAGAATTTCACGGAATCGCTGTCGCATCAGCACATCCCGAAAATTGGCGTTCCGCAGTTTCAGGATTATGGCGACATCGTGCGGTGGAGCATGACGGAGAATTTTCCGGGTGAATTTCCTTACACCGCAGGAATTTACCCCTTCAAGCGCGAAGGCGAAGACCCAACGCGGATGTTCGCGGGCGAAGGCGCACCAGAGCGCACAAATAAACGTTTTCACTACCTATCGGCAGGAATGCCCGCAGCCCGCCTCTCGACTGCCTTCGACAGCGTTACGCTCTACGGCGAAGACCCCGATGAACGCCCCGATATTTACGGTAAAATTGGCAATTCCGGCGTTTCGATTGCCACGCTGGACGACGCAAAGAAGCTCTATTCTGGCTTCGACCTCTGCAAGCCCAGCACGAGCGTTTCCATGACCATCAACGGACCCGCACCAATGCTGCTTGCGTTTTTTATGAATGCAGCGATTGACCAACAATGCGAAAAATATATCCTTGAACATGGCTTAGAAACTGAGGTTCAAGCAAAAATTGCCGTAAAATATGCTGAACAAGGGGTTGCAACCCCTTGTTACAATGGAGAACTGCCCGAAAGCAACAAAGGCTTAGGACTCATGCTGCTTGGCGTGAGCGGCGCAGACGTTTTGCCGCAGGACGTTTATGAAAAAATCAAAGCCGAAACGCTGAGGCAAGTGCGCGGCACGGTGCAAGCGGATATTTTGAAGGAAGACCAAGCGCAGAATACCTGTATTTTCTCGACGGAGTTCGCGCTGCGCATGATGGGCGACATTCAACAGTATTTCATTGACGAAAAAGTGCGGAATTTTTATTCGGTTTCGATTTCGGGGTATCACATTGCCGAAGCGGGCGCGAATCCACTCTCGCAGCTTGCTTTCACGCTTTCCAACGGCTTTACGTTTGTGGAATATTACCTTTCGCGGGGCATGAAGATTGACGATTTCGCGCCCAATCTCTCGTTCTTTTTCTCGAATGGCATTGACCCTGAATATGCTGTGATTGGTCGCGTGGCGCGTCGTATCTGGGCAAAGGCAATGAAAAACAAATACGGGGCAAATGAGCGTTCGCAAATGCTGAAATATCACATCCAAACGTCGGGGCGCAGTCTCCACGCCCAAGAGATTGATTTCAACGACATCCGCACAACGCTGCAAGCACTCTACGCCATTTACGACAACTGCAACTCGCTCCACACCAACGCTTACGATGAAGCAATCACCACGCCGACGGAAGAATCCGTGCGTCGTGCGGTGGCGATTCAGCTTATCATCAACCGCGAATTAGGCTTGGCGAAAAATGAAAATCCAATGCAGGGTTCGTTTATCATTGAAGAACTGACGGATTTGGTCGAAGAAGCCGTGATGACGGAGTTCCGCAGAATCGCGGAGCGAGGCGGTGTGCTGGGCGCAATGGAAACGATGTATCAGCGCAATAAAATCCAAGAAGAATCCATGCACTACGAAATGCTCAAGCACACGGGCGAACTGCCGCTCATCGGCGTAAACACGTACCTTCCGAAGGATGCGAAGCCCTACGCCGCACCGAAAGAGGTTATCCGCGCTACCGAAGAAGAAAAGCGGGCGCAAATTGCATCGCTTCGTGCCTTCCAAGCGAGAAACAGCGAGGTTTCTGGAGCGGCATTGAAACGGCTTCAAATGGCGGCAATCAACAATCAAAACATCTTTGCGGAGCTGATGGAAGCGGCGAAGGTGTGTAGTTTGGGGCAGATTTCGGGGGCGTTGTATGAGGTTGGTGGGCAGTATCGGAGGAATATGTGATGGGGAAACAAGCACTGAAGAAAAATACTTCCACAATATCGCAATTTGCAGACTACAAGGCAGATGGTCATTTGTGGATAACGCTTACCACAGGTGAGTATTATCCCGATATTCTCCATGATGCGTGTGCTTTGTACGAACCCGTACTCATCATGTTCGGTCAATTATTGCGTTCCTCCGAGACTTCTGAGCGTTTGCTGCTTACTATTTCAGACACTCCCGATAGCTGGATGCGCGTACAGATGGCGCGAGTATTTCGGAAATATATCAGCCCTGAAACACCCGTCGAGATGCTCAAGAAAAAAAGCAAGACGCAGGAAATATGCGCACAATTTGGCAAAGGATTTAGAAAAATTCACGAAGCGCAAAAAGCTTTCCAGAGCCGACCAATACCCGATGAGGCTCTATGCGCATTGCTTTGGGAGTACAAAGACCGAGGGAAAAAAGGGTATGACCTTACAGAACGTTTTTTCGAGATGTTTCGCAGTCGTTTTCCCGATGTAGAAATTACAGGACCTGAGCGAGCCGGCAAAGACGTGTTGATGCGAGAGGTTTTTAGTGATTATCCGCATCCTAAACGCCCGATTGATTTTGTTATTCGACAAGGACGAACAGTCTTGGCTATTGGTCTGGCGAGGTACGATGGCGATAGAGGCGGCGCACAAGAAGATGACCGCACAGGCGGTTATATGAATGCGGCATCGGAGTTTTTTGCGTACACCAAAAAGAAAAAACTTTCCGCCAAAATTATCTTTCTTAACGACGGACCCGGATTGCTGTTGGGGTCAATGTGGGATGATTACGCAACGATAGAACGTACTTGGCAGAACAAAGTAATGGTCTTGACGCTCCGCATGATTACTGAACGTCTGACCAAAGAATGGCTTTTAGAATCCCAACAATAAAAATATAAAATGCTATGGCTGTATCGCTTAATGGAACTCATCATCATGCCCTCGTACATGGCTATTCTCACCATCACGGAGAGCCAATAGCACCTCTTTGGTCAGGGACAATGAACTCGGAAAATCGTCTGTATTATGCGGACAATCTTGAAATATTACGATTACTTTGTGAGGATGTCTCTATTGCAGGGAATGTGCGCCTTGTGTACATAGACCCGCCATACAGCACAGGCGGTTTTTTTCAGACTCGTGATTTTCAGTCCGCATATTCTGACCATTTGCGGGGCGATGAGTATCTTGATTTTATGAAGCATAGGCTTGCCCTGCTTTATGACCTTCTTGCTTCCGATGGATCCTGCTTTATTCATCTCGACAGCACGATGGTTTTTCATGTCAAAGTGCTGATGGATACTATCTTTGGAGCTTCAAATTTCAAAGGTATGATTACTCGGCAAAAATGTAAACCTAAGAATTATACACGAACAACATTCGGCAATATTTCTGACTATATCCTCTTTTACGGAAAGTCTCCTACTAGCATTTGGCACAGGTCGTATTATGAATGGACAGACGAGAAAATGTACAAAGAATATCCCTATATTGATGAAAAAACTGGCAAGCGCCATAAGCGCGTACCAGTACACGCTCCCGGTACGCGCAATGGCAAAACTGGTGAAGAATGGCGAGGCATGATGCCACCTCAAGGCAAGCACTGGCAATACACGCCTGATAAACTCGAGGAAATGGATAAACGAGGTGAAATTTACTGGTCATCAAATGGCAATCCTCGTCGCAAAGTCTTTTTTGAGGATAGCAAAGGTATTCCTGTGCAGGATATTTGGTCGGATTGTATTGATATTGAAAATCAGAATACCATATCAACGGGCTATCCAACAGAAAAAAACCCGCTTATTTTGCAACGTATTATAGAGGCTTGCTCCAACAAAGGGGATATAGTTTTAGATTGTTTTGCTGGCTCTGGTACAACGCTCGAAGTAGCGTCAAATTTGGAACGTCGGTGGATTGGTGTTGATGTCAGCGAGACTGCTATCACGACTATTCTCAAACGTTTTGGTCATGGTACAAAGCCGCTCGGAGACTTCACGGCAAAAAAAGTAGAAGAAAATACCTCCCTCTTTGAAGCGACAGATAATCATATTGCTATCAATAAGCAGCATCGTATTGTTCGTGATTTTACATTGTTCTCGCAACCGTCGTATTTACCAGTATTTCAAACCCTTTTGCACCAACTTGACCAACATGAATAATTTTTTTGTTTTGAATATCGCAGCCATTATGAAAGCAGGTCGTTTGGGACAGATTTCTGGGGCGTTGTATGAGGTTGGTGGGCAGTACAGGAGGAATATGTGATGGGGAGCTATCGTGAAGAAATCCGCGCTATTGTCAATCGTATTCCGCGCTCAATTGTGGATATTACGATCCCCAAAGAGCGCGGTAAAGCACCAACTCAAGCATTTTCTGAGTTCCTCACAAACCGAGAGCAAGGCGACTGGGCGGAACGCCTTATAGTTGCGGCGGTAAATCAACACTCGGAAGAGTTTGTTGCTGTACAATATGGTAAATCCGACGAATGTATTGCTGGTGAAGCAGGCTTTGAAGCGTTTTATGAAGAGTACCAAGATGAGCTAGAAACCATTGGCAAACGCCCAGACTTGCTTCTTTTTCGCAAGCCAGATTATCAAGAAGAATGGCAATACAACATTAGCCGATACTCGCATGAAGCACTGGATAAGATTGTCTCCAAGGCAGTGGTTGGTATTGAGATTCGCTCCAGTTCGTTTTTGCTAGAAAAATATGATGCAGAAATTCGCCGTAAGCAGCATCAGTACACGGCTACGGTATTTCGTCTCCGTGATACATTGCTTCAAGACTTTGGCGATATTTTGAGCGCAGAATGGAATACGCTTTTGGAAGGCATATCTGCAAGCAACGTAGATATTGTGAGTTTTCGTGTGCCTTCTTGGAAGGCAAATGCTCGTTTAGCCGAAGCAAGCAGGCTATTGTCGGAAATGAAAGCCGCGATTAAAGGTCTGCAAAAGCGAGATTTTCTGAGCTTCACGCCAAAAGTTGAAGATGTTAAAGTCGTTCTGAAATGGATTGAGACCTACAACGTTCCGCACATTTACTTGCAAGTGTTTTTTGATAAAGTGTATGGAATTTCATTCCGTTCTATCGTAGAAATCATCGCCAATCCCGACAATGAAGAAACAAAGTTTTTTGCCGAAGGCGATGTAAAAAATCAGAACAAAATTGTCCTGAAGATTAGCGTTAAAGAAGGCGTAGAGGTGGCTCACCGTGTAGATATGCCGCATCACGCCAGCAAAATGAAAGAACTCGACCGAGGGCGTTTGCTTTTTCACGTTGTGTTCGATGGAGGAAAAGCATATTTGAATCCTGATGCAATCTCGCAGCTTATAGAAACGAGGTTCACATGATTGCCACCAGTGTAATGCCTGACTTTCGCCACGCAGAGCAAGAATATTGTGCAAAAACAAGCTCCGAACACCGCAAAAAATATGCACAATTCTTCACGCCTCTTAGCATTGCGACGTGCATGACAGATTGGCTTATCTCTAGTAAGCAAGGCACAACGATGCTTCTCGACCCTGCTTTCGGATTAGGGCATTTATTGGCTTCGATGGATGCTGACAGGCTGGCAAATATAGAGATCGTCGGCTATGAGCTTGATACACACGCCTTCTCTGAGGCTTCTCGCTTGTGGGATCGCTGTTCGTCAATCACATTGCGGAATGAAGATTTTTTAGTACATCCACCTGAAAGCCTCTTCGATGCTATCCTTTGCAACCCCCCATATTTGAAATTTCACGATTACGACAACGTTTCAGCCATTGCCAAAATAAATGCTACTTTTGGGACAACCTTAAACGGATTCACCAATATTCATTCTTTGTTTATTCTTCAAGCCTTGTCGTGTCTTAAAAAAGGCGGAAGAGCAGCTTTTATCGTGCCTTCAGAGTTTCTCAATAGCGATTATGGTGTTCATGTAAAAGATGCACTTCTCAAAACAGGTATGCTGCGGTATGTGATGATTATTGATTTTTCGGCAAATGTTTTCAAAGATGCTCTGACAACCTCGTGTATTCTGCTCTTTGCCAATGATGAGCATAAAAGTCGTGTGGAATTTCTAACTGCTCAGTCGGAAGAAACACTTTTTACGTTGCAAGAATCTGTTCAGATGTACCCCAAAATGAACGGGACAAGTCAAGCTGTTTCGGATATTATTCCTGCTGCCAAGTGGCGCAGATACTATCAAGAACGTGCATCGGAGCAATATCGCAATCTCATTCCGCTTCGTCAATATGGTAAGGTTTCACGTGGGATTGCGACGGGTGATAATGCGTTTTTTACGTTCAACCGTGCGAAGCAGCAAAAGTGGCACATACCTGATAAATACTTGCTTCCCTGCCTCACCAAAGCGGCACAGTGCGGTGATATTGCTTACACAAATGCTAATCACTCGCGCAATCTCAAAGCAAACGAATCTGTTATGCTTCTCAATGCCGAAATTGGCGAGAATGAAGCAGTGAAGCGGTATTTGAAGCATGGCGAGGAGCAAGGAACGCACACACGCTTTCTCACGAAAAATCGCACTCCATGGTATGCGTTGGAACGCCGTGCGCCTGCTCCAATACTTGTAACGGTTTTCAATCGTAATGGTTTACGTTTTGTGTGGAATGAAGCAAATGTGTATAATTTGACAGCGTATCACTGTTTTTATCCCAATCTTTTTGCACAAGGCAATGAAAAGCTCTTATTTGCGTATCTTATCACGGATGTTGCCAAAGAAATCTTCCGCGATAATCGCCGTGAGTATGGTGATGGCTTGGAAAAATTCGAGCCGAATGACTTGAACTCTTCTTTGGTACTAGATTTATCGGTGATTGATTCAGATGTACAAAAGACTATTGAAGAGCATATTTCTCATATGCTGTTTCAACATTCTGCTGGACAGAAAGCAGTAGAAACATTACAGGCACTTAATGAAATATTTGTATCTCTGCTTGTACAGTGACAAACCAAGACCCCAAGCCGCTCGGCGCAATTTTCACCCCAATCAAATGGGCAAAATGGGCATTGCAAGAAACTGGCACGTTTCAAGTATGGCTGGAAGGCGCGTTTGTCCTCGACCCAACGGCTGGAAATGATGCTTTTGTGCGGGCAATGCTGGCGGGATTACTGAATAATTGTACAGAGTGCATACCGAGCAACCACGCTCTCCACACTATGATACCGTGCCGCCCACGCCGCACCATACTGCCCCATACTCGACCACTTGTCCTGCGCAAGCAACAGCGCACGAATGTCCTCACGCAAGGTAGCGCGGCGAATATTCCAAAAAGGATGTGTCTCGCCCTTGCACTGCTCCTGAAGAAAAAGCGCGAAATCTGGCATGATTTCTACGGCGGTGGGGATTCCCATCAACAAACTTTCGATAGAATTGACACCGTAGCCAATTTCGCCAATGCTATCAATAAAAACGTGGCAGCTTGCTTTTGCCGCCATTGCTTGCCGATGCGGGAGCTTTTCAATCAGCACAATTTCCAGTGAATATCTCTCAGAAAACTCATCGCGCAAGCTCTCCAGCGCAGCGAGAATCAGGTCTGTGCCTTTTGCAGCGCGGTTTGTTGGTGCGTGTCCGATGCGCAGCGTCTCGCCTTCTTGCGGCGGCAGATATGAGCGCGAAGGCGCGTACACAGGTGCTTCGTAAGGATAAAACAAAAATTGCGCTTCGGGAAAAAGCAAGGTGTGGTCGTGTTCAAAGGTGAAGGTAGCGCGGGCTTTCTCCTGAACACCAGCAATGATGCCGCGTGTACGCATATCCGAACCGTAGTACATACTCACAATCGGTACAGATGTTTGGGCGAGAAGCTGCGGAAAGCGTGTAAAATCGTGTCCGCCATCGGCAAAAATGAGGTCGAAACTCTCTAATCCACCAATCTGCTCCAAAGCCGCATGGATGCTGGCCTGCCAGTACCAATCGCGGAGGCGAAAAAGTGCGGCATCAAGCATATTTGCGGGTTGCCAATACTTGACTGCGCCTTCATGCCGCTTATTGATAATGCTTGGCGTATTTCCCGCGCGAATAATTTTCCGCAACAACGGCACAAACGGCGCGTTTAGGGCGGGCAAACGCAAGGCAATATCTTCTTCGTAGTTTTGCATTGGCGAAAGCAAGGTAATGAGCCGACTGTCATGCCCCAAACGCCGCTCTTCCTTGACAAGGCGCATGGGAATACCAGCAAAATTTTCGATAGCAAGATGAAGAATACGCATACTCTGTGGTGCTTGAATGGGAAAAACGGCGTTTGTAGTTGATTTATTCTGCACATATACGAAAATACTTTTTCTTGATTCCCAAAAAATACCTATATTTGCGATTCTGTACGCAAAAAAATTTGTAAGCAGAAAAATCAACAGTAAAATAAGTAAACAGTTGCAATTCAATTTCTTGTTTCATCGCTGCTGTACAAACGCGGCGTTTTCTGATTCTTTCCAATGAAACGTACATTTCAACCCAGCAAAATTCGCCGCCGCAGAGTACACGGTTTCCGTGCGCGTATGGCAACCAAAAACGGACGCAAAGTCCTTGCAGCACGTCGCGCAAAAGGTCGTCATAAACTGACTGTCAGCGACGAATCACGCAACGGATAATGCTTCTATAGCGAGGCATGTCTCTTGTCTCGCTTGACTATGACAGTGTTTGATTACAGCGCATGGTGTTCGCATCAATGCGCTTTTTTTTTTGAGTAATTCTCTTGTGAGCAATTCTCTTGTGAGTAATTCTCTTGTGAGTAATTCTCTTGTGAGCAATTCTCTTTTGACTAATTTTTTATCCCGTTCACGATTTGCCACCAATGCCCGATTCTGCTTTAGAACAGCTTCCACTGCGCCCAGTATCACCGCCACGAGCGGTTGTTCCGCTCAAGGGATTTCAAGCCTTCGATGCGGTCTTTCGGCATGGTGCGCGTTTTGCGTATCGCGGCGTTACGGCGTTTGTGTTGTTTGACGATGTGCTTGCCAAGGCGCAGAAAAGCTCGCCCGACGACCATGCACTTCAGCATATCTCCGCCAATTATCAGCAGCATTCTTCCGTAATAACAGGTAATGACACGCTTTCTCACGCATTACTTGTGGGCGTGTCGGCAAAGCGACGAACGCGCCCTGCGGTCATGCGGAATCGGATAAAACGGCTGCTGCGAACAAGCATTCATCAAACAATTCAGCGCGAAGGGCAGCTTTCACGCGGCATTGCGGCAATGGTTCTCATTTGCAACATTATTCCCGAAAAGCCGTCCTTGCTGGTGCTGGATGAAATTGCACCGCTTGTAGGGCGCATCGTCCAGAATGCTGATAAATACTACTCTTCGCGGCATGGTAATAGCAATGCAGCCAAAGAGAAGCTCTAGCACATCGCTTCATTCTTCAGATTTCACATTTCATCCTTTCGTCAATGAAATGGCTTGTTCTCCTCATCTTACGGGCGTATCAACTCGTGCTTTCACCGATGCTTCCGGCAGCGTGTCGGTTTTATCCGACGTGTTCAGAATATGCAATGCAGGCAGTCGAAAAGCACGGTGCGATGCGGGGTTCATGGCTTGCGGCGCAGCGTATTGGGCGTTGTCATCCGTGGCACGCGGGCGGCATAGACCCTGTGCCAGAGAGCCTTCCGCCCTGCCGTTGCACGACAAAAAGTAGGTAAATTTCAATTTCCAATTCCCAATCTTCAACCTTCCTCTCACCGTTGAAATATAAGCAGTTATGGAACGTAAACAATTTATCGGATTTTTGCTCATCGGACTGATTATCGCGGGCTACATGACGTGGACATCCGTGCAGCAAGCTCCGCCGAAAACGCCGCAACAGAAGCAGCAGGATTCGCTCGCTCGCCTGAAAGCCTCATCGGAACAGGCTTTGCAGGATTCTTCCGCAAATACCACAAAGGGTGCGGTGCAAAATCAAGGACAAACTCAAGCGCAAACACAGAATAGTAGCAATCCTAACCATTCCAAGTTTGGCGCATTGTACGAACCCTTTCGCGGCGGGCGCGATGAAGTGATTACGGTCGAAAACGACCTCCTCCAAGCGCGTATTTCCTCGCGTGGCGGCACCTTGCGAGCATGGCGATTGAAAAAATACTTGTCGTGGTATGGCGACAGTGTTCAACTTATTCCTTTTGAAAACAAGTTTGGTGCGCTGGGCATCAGTTTCCGCGATATGAACGACGGACAAGCGGGAACCTCGCGCGAAAGCAATATCGTGGACACCCGCGAGTTGAATTTCACGCTGCAAAGCCCGCAAGGCGCAGTGAACAAGGTTTCAGGTAATGATTCGCTGGTTATCGTGGCAAGTGTGAAATTAGCAAATGGTGGCGTGATTGAGCGAAAATATACCTTCTACGGCAATCGCTATCACACAAATCTCGCTGTCCGCATAAACGGCATGAACGGCATGATGAGTGATAAATACTCGCTGCAATGGCGCAACGGCTTGCAATACCAAGAACAAAACAGCGTGGAAGAATCCAGCCAAGCAAAGGCGTGGTTGGCGCAAAACGGCACACAATCAGAGGTGGATGCTGGCGCAGAACCAGCACCCGTGAGCGCAAACGGTACGCTTGATTTTGCGGCAATTAAGTCGAAATATTTCGTTGCAGCAATTCAGCCAACAGGCGCACTCAAAAACGAAATGCTCCAAGCCTCGCTCACAGGCTACAAACAGCCTATGCCAAACGAAGGCAACGTCGAAAAATACGATATGAAAATCGACGTTCCTTACTCGCAGAACCGCGTGGACACGTATTCTGTGTACATTGGACCGATTGAATACGATATTTTGAAAGAATACAAACTAGAATCGGCATTTAATTTTGCGAACCAAATGATTTTGGGCTTGCAATATCTCATCCGTCCGATTGGCGAATACATGATTTTGCCGCTCTTGCGCTTTGTCTATAAGTTCATTCCCAATTATGGTTTAGCGATTATTATTTTCTCGTTGCTCATGAAACTGCTCTTGCAACCGCTCACTGCCTCGCAGACAGAATCCATGCAGAAAATGCAGATTTTGCAGCCAGAAATGGAAAAAATCAAGAGCAAGTACAAAGACGATATGCAAAAGCAACAACAGGAAACGATGAAATTGTACAGTGAATACGGCATCAATCCTGCGGGCGGCTGTTTGCCCTTGCTCTTGCAAATGCCAATTCTTATTGCGCTCTACAATGTGTTCTCGTCCGTGATTGACCTTCGCCAAACGCCTTTTATTGGGTGGATTACCGATTTGTCCGTGCCAGACGAGCTTTTACGCTTGCCCTTCAAGCTGCCGCTCATCAACATTGATATTATCTCTGGTTTGGCTTTGTCAATGGGCTTGACGATGTTTGCGCAGCAATACATGACTGTCAAAGACCCACAGCAACGCGCTATGGTCTATATGATGCCCGTTATGATGACCTTTGCGTTTGCGAATCTTCCGGCTGGTTTGACGTTGTATTACTTTATGTTCAACATTATGAGCGTGGCGCAGCAGGTCTGGGCAACGAAGTTTTCCAAAAATAAAATGACACTCGCCGACCTCAAGAAAGCACCGAAAAAGGAAGGGTGGCTACAAAAGAAAATGCGAGAAGCACAGAACATTGCCGCTGCGCAAGGGCGTACTATTCCTGGACAAGCACCAGAACTACCGTCGCGGACGGACGACAAACGGAACGACGACAAGAAGAAAAATCGCAAGTAAAATAACGCACGATGCGAGCAGTAAGGCAAGCATCAATACAAACGCTCTTCCCACGAACACCAGCATTGATGAGCTTTGCTGCTGTTTTTGAGAAGAGCGTTTTTTGTGTATAGCTTTCTTTTTCCGTCTTTTCTCTCAATTCCCTACATACTTTTTCAACCACGCTTGTACTTCCTGAAACCAAAAACGATGGTCTTCTGCTTTCAAAATCCAGTGGTTGGCATCGGGGAAAACAATCAGTTTGCTGGGAATTTGCAAACGCTGCAACACGCTCCAATTCTCAAGAGTTTGGTTCAAGGGTACGCGAAAATCGTTCTCGCCAACGGTGAGCAGAATCGGTGTTTTGAAGTTTTTTGCAAGACGAATCGGATTCTGCTCGCGCCAGACTTTACCTTGTTCCCAGACTGGTCCACCGCTATTTATTTCGCGGTGATAGATTGCGTCGCTTGTTCCCCACTGCGATTCCAAATTGATTAAGCCAGCGTGAGAAATAAGGCATTTGTAGCGCGTGGTGGTTGCCTGCATCCAATTCGCCAAATGCCCGCCGTAGCTGGCTCCGCCACAGGCTTGGCGGCTTGCGTCAATAAAAGAAAACCGCTTGATTGCTTCGTCCGCCGCTTCGTTGATTTCATTTGCTGGCGTGATGAACGGGTCGCCTTGAATCTCCTGCGCAAATTTTTCGCTAAAGCCCGTCGAGCCTGTGTAGTTCGTGAGCAGCACGATGTAGCCCGCCTGCGCAAGCAAATGGTAATTCCACCGCAACCCAAAGGCATCGCGGAACATCGTGTGCGGACCGCCGTGCATTATCACCAACAGCGGATATTTCTTGCTTTCGTCAAAAGCGGGCGGCAGCGCAATCATGCTGTGAATCGGCTTCCCGCCTTTGCTTGTGAAGGTAAAGTGGCGAAGCGGCGCGAGGTCGAGCTTTGCAAGCGCGGCATCATTGAAATCCGTCAATGCCTGATGTTTCCTTGCGTTGTTGCTCTTTGCATTGTTAGTGCCAAGCTCAATTTTCACAATTTCATTTGGCATGGTTGCGGATTCAAATTGTGCGACAAGCAGCGAATTTCCAAGCGCGAAGCCATTGTAGCAGCCCGTCGTTTGCTCCAAAAGTGGCTTTACTTCGGGAGTTTTGTCATCATTATTTTGAAGCGCAATGCTGAAAAGCCGCACGAATCCTGCATCTTCAGCACTTATCACGATTGTCGTACCATTGGGGCTAATCTCAAAATTATCGACCGCGTGGTCGAACTGCGCCGTAAGTGGCTTCACTGCGCCGTTTGCGGGATTGATTTCCACCAAGCGCGTGTGATTGTACACTTTGTCATTGGCAGGATTCATAAAGCAGTAGAGTTTGCCTTGTGCGGAGAATTTCGCACCGCCGAAACTTGCATTTCCGCTTGTAAGTCGCTTGGGCTCTGCCTTTGGAGCTTCAGGGTTTGTACCAATTTCACCAATGTTTACTTGCCACAAATGATAGTTTACTTCTGCGAAAGCAGCTTTAATGCGCTCGGTCGTGGCAGTGAAGACGATAGCGCGTCCGTCGTGTGTCCACGTGGCTTGCAATTCTGCGCCCCCATTGCCCGAAACACCCGCAAAGCCGCTTTGTTTCACGAGTTCTGTGCCTGCCAGAATATCACGTGCTTTTGCATTTGCTTCGAGCGATTGCACAAAAATATGCGGCTGCATATCGTCGAGCCAACGGTCCCAATAGCGAATGGGGAACGATTCATACACGCGAGCCTTGTATTTACGAGCCTTGCGCTCGGCGGCAATTTTTTTATTGGTCGAATCATCTGGCGCGTTTGGAAACACCACGCTTTGGAAAAGAAGTGCTTTGCCATCTGGTCGCCAATGTGGCGCGAATGCTCCTGTTGAGAGATTGGTAACGCGCTGTGCTTCGCCGCTTTCGGCAATATTCATCACATAGATTTGGCTTGTTTCATCGCCTTCGCGTTTTGCGGCAAAGAGAATTTTTGTACCGTCGGGACTCCATTCTATGCTGCTTTCGCCGCCTTTTGTTGCCGTCAGACGGCGCGGTTTCTTGCTACCGTCGCTGGGAAAAAGCCAGAGGTCGCTTGTTTGCTCTTTGTCGTCGTAGCTGGGTTCGGTAACGGACACCACCACAAGCCGCCCGTCGGGACTAAGCGCGGGCGCACCAACACGCCTCAGCAACCACATTGCTTCATGCGTAATGGCTTGCTTTATAGGCTGCGATGTTCGCGCAGACGTTGTTGTTCCTTGCGCGAAGGCACGTGGCGTAGCTTCAAACACGTCTATTGCAAAAATGAACATTGCACAGACAAGGAATGAAGCGGTTTGGAGTGAAAGAGAGAAGTAAAAACGCATAAAGAGTGAGATTGAAGCGGTGAGAAAAGGTGATGTCGGAAAGCTGTATTTATTGTTGTGGGCAATCAAGCAAAAAATGTGATGTGTCAATCATTCATCATCAAGGCGTATTGCGGGTTTGCGGCGATATTGCTTTTTCGTGGCGTTGTGTTTTTTTCGTTCTTTTTGTGCTTGTACGACAGAAAAAGGAACTTTTGTCGGAACGCGCTCTGGCGCACGATAATTGGCTTCGGCGGCTTTTTGGCGCAATCGTTTTATGCAGCGCATTTTGTTCAAATACTGCGAACGCTCCGTTGTTGATTGAGCAACCAAGCCGCTTGGCAGGTGAATGAGCCGCACACCCGTTTCTACCTTGTTCACATTTTGCCCGCCCTTGCCGCCAGAGCGAAACGTTTGCAGACGACACTCGGAAAGCAAGTGTTCATCAGCATCGGGGAGGATGATAAGAGGTTGTTCCATTGATGGTTTGGTTGTACGTGGTTGGTTCATGTTTTTTGGAATGCAGATGAGGTTTGTCGGTAACTGGTCAAGCATCCAGTACTCAAAATAACAAATATTCTGGCTCTAGTAAAAAAAACACTCTTGAATTCAAGTTGTAGGAAACTATTTGAAAAGTCAAAAAAGATTGAAAAAGATGGGCAATACCCGCACATTAGCGGATATGAACATCACTTCTTATCCTTCCGATTAAGTATCAAATACCATCAAAGCAGCACAACACACTTTTTTAGAATCCGTTTTAATTTACCAATACCGAACAACCACATCTAATACCGTTTCGATTGTAAAATGAATAGTTTCAATTCTCCGAAACAAGGCAGCATGCTGCCTTGCTCAAATCAAAGTATTCAAAATACAGTCAAAAAACGGTATAATACCAATTTAAGTGGAAGATTGTGCATGGCAACTGAGTAAACAAGGGGCTACAGACCCTTATTCTGCACAATGACTAACTCAATTTGGTATAAGGTTGTGGAGAGTCATTTGTTCAAGATGCTTCGATACGCTCAGCATGAGTTTTTATGCGGTATTCAGCCTGAGCCTGTTAAAGGCAAGGTATCCAGTTATTTTTCGAGCGTCCTCTAGGGCGATTACCGTGTCAACCGTTTTGAGGACGAGACATTTTTTGATGTGCAATTCTTACCCAGAGCATCAGTATTGGAGAAAATGCAAGGAATTTCGTATGTTTGTGGCTATTTTATTTTCAATATTTATTTTCAAATTATTGGAAGACCACTACCAATGGCAATACTCGAAACATTCCCCAATCCCGCGCCAAATGGACGGCGTTACACCATCACGCACATCAATCCCGAGTTTACGTCGATGTGTCCGAAAACGGGCTTGCCAGATTTTGGCACCATGACACTCGAATACATCCCCGATAAAACCTGCGTGGAATTAAAATCTTTGAAATACTACTATCTGGATTTTCGCACCAAAGGTATTTTCTACGAAGCCGTTACCAATCAAATTTTGGACGACCTCGTCGAACTCTGCGACCCGCTTGAAATGACGGTTACCGCAGAATGGGGTCCGCGTGGTGGTATTAGTTCGGTGATTGTAGCCAGCTACAAGAAAGGATGAAATCTGAGGGCTGAAATCTGAGGTAAGCCCGATGAAACCGCAAAGGCTCTTGATTATATTTCATCCCTCAGCCCTCATACTTCCTCATTTCATTTATGAATACACGCATTGCAAAAGAATTTCACTGGGAAATGGCGCACCGCCTGCCCTTCCACACAGGCGGCTGCCAGAACGTGCATGGACACTCGTATAAGCTCTGGGTAGAACTTGAAGGCGAGACCGACACAAACGGCATGGTGCTTGATTATCTCGACCTCAAACGCGCCGTCGCACCGCTCGTGGACGCGCTCGACCACTCGTTTCTTTGCGACCGCGCCGATAGCGTCATGGTACGCTTTTTTGCGGAACATCCCTTGAAAGCAGTGATGGTGGATTTCCCCACGACCGCAGAAAATATCGCTGCATATCTGCTTGGCGAGATAACATCGCGCTTGCAGGAACAATGCTCCAGAGAGGCATGGATGCGCCTTCGCAGTATTCGTGTTCGTGTGCAGGAAACCGAGCGCACCTTTGCCGAAGTGGCGTGCTTGATTTCAGAGGCATAATTCTTTCTTCCATTTTTTGCATCCACAATGCCTGAAACGCAGATACCACCCGCTATAGAGCCTCATAGAGAAGAACGCGCACCTGAGGAAATTATGCAACAGGAATCCATCACCGAAGAATCTATGCAAGCAAGTAACGACGAGGCGTTGAAGGTGCAAGCTCTTCAAGAAATGGAAGCACAACAGGCTGCTGCACGTGCCGCAACATTGAGCTTCCAGATATTACCCGAAACCTTTGCGATTCTGCGCTTGCCGCCCCAGATTGTGCGCGGAATGCCAGAGTTTATTTTTCAGTCGTCGTTTTATACTATTTCCCGCAGCCCCGATGAGGTCTCAATTGTTTGCGAAGAACGCCTTGTGGTGCGCCATATAGATACGCATGGTTTGGGGAATATTGCAAAAATCAACAGCAACTGGCGTCTTCTTCGGCTCGGCGTGATGGACTTGTCGCTGACGGGCATTGCTGCTCGCTTTGCGGGTGTTTTGGCTGATAATGACGTAAATGTCAATATCATCGCAACCTACGATACCGATTACGTGATGATTCCACAATCAAAATTTGCCCGTGCCGTGAAAGCCTTGCGCAGAGCGGGCTACACGGTGGAATAATCCTTCGCTCACATATCACATATTGTGCCGCATTTTCTTCCCAATAACTATTATGTCTGTGGTAAAGCAACAAGCCGAACACCTCATTGACCGCCTGATTGCTGCCTACAATGCGCGTGATGCTGACGCATTTGCGAATTGTTTTGCCGATGATGCGGTGATTTATGAGCATCCAAATTTTCCAAAGCAAGTACAAAAGGCAGAATTTTTGGAATATTACGTCAAGCTCTTCAAAGAATTTCCGCAGAATCACACCGAGCGGTTGTATCGCGCCGTGATTGACAATCGCGTTATTGACCATGAGCTTGTCATGCGCACACCAGAATCGAAGCCCTTCGAGGTGCTGACGATTTATGAAGTGCGCAATAATCTCATTCAGCGCGTTGATTTTGTCCGTAATACCACTACGGCGTGGAAAGTATAGAAAGCCTGTCACTGGTCAGGTCATGATTTTTTTTGGACGCAGATGAAGATGATGGAATGGATGAAGATGATGAAAATGCAGAAAATATCAACAACGGAGGAAGTCTGCATTCACGCTCTTATTTTCTATCACTATCATCTTCATCCATCCAATCATCTTCATCTGCGTCCCCTCTTCATGGTTGAGACCTGACCAGTTACGAAAGCCTATAGAAAGCATAATTTTTGTGATTTTTCTCTTTTTTTCTCTTCCTCCTCATGCGCGAACTTCTCCGCCTCAAGCCCTATTTCATTCGCCACAAGTGGATGTTTTTTTCGGGAATGATATTCGTTACGATTTCCAATATCTGCTCAACGTCGCTTCCGCGTATTGTCGGTAAAACAGTGGATTCGATTGCAGGAAAAAACGGCATTGTCTTCACTTCCAGCGATATTGCCTTGCACATAGGAATCATGCTGCTTCTAACGGCAGGAAGTGGATTTTTTATGTTTCTGACGCGCAAAACAATCATCGTTGCCTCGCGGCACATCGAATACGAACTTCGGCGCGATGTGCTTGCAGCACTCGAACGCTTGCCTCTGCGCTACTTTCAGCGCACCCCGACGGGTGAACTTATGGCATATTCCACCAATGATATTTCCGCCATTCGGGAGTTTTTTGGTCCGGCAGTGATGTATTCTGCCAATACCATTACGACCTTTATTTTCGCGCTGACGATGATGATTGCGCTCTCGCCGATTATCACCATCGCTGCGCTTTTGCCCATGCCGTTTGTATCGTTTGCTGTCTATCGAATTGGCTCGCGGGTGCATCAGCTCTTCAAGGACGCGCAAGACCACTACGCAAAAATGACCGCAAAGGCGCAAGAAAACTTGTCGGGTGTGCGCGTGATTCGTGCCTACGGGCGCGAAGAAGATGAAATTGCGGCATTCCAAACCATGGGCGAAGGCTATTTGCAAAAAATGCTCCGCCTTGTGAAAATTGAAGCCGTGATGATGCCGCTTATGATTGCCTTGATAGGCTTATCGCAAGTATTGGTGCTGGGTGTGGGCGGATATTTGGTCATCAACGGCAAAGCCACGATTGGCGACGTTACGCAGTTTTTCATTTATCTTGGTTTGCTGATTTGGCCCGTTGTTGCTATTGGCTGGGTAACAAATCTTATCCAACGCGCAGCCGCTTCCACAGGGCGTTTGGGGCGTGTTTTCGATGAAGTATCGGAAATTGCCGACACCGAAGCAACGAACCACGCTATTACGGACGTGCAAGGGAATATTGAGTTTCGCAATGTGCGCATGAAATACGCACCACATCTCCCCTTCGCGCTTGGGAGCGAAGCAGCAGAAATTTCGTTTCGTATCAAACAAGGCGAAACCATTGGCATTGTCGGCGAGACGGGAAGCGGCAAAACAACGCTCGTGAACCTGATTCCGCGCCTCTTCGACGCAGGCGACGGCGAGGTGCTGATTGACGGGCAGCCAATTCGCTCAATGCCTCTTCAAACCTTGCGCCGAAACATCGCCATTGTTCCCCAAGAATCGTTCCTTTTTTCCATGACCATTGCCGATAACATTCGCTTTGGCAATCCTCATGCTTCAATGGATGATGTCGTGGAAGCCAGCATTCTTGCGCAGTTGCACGAAAATATCAAAACCTTTCCCGAAGGGTTTGCTACGATGGTCGGCGAGCGCGGCGTAACCTTGTCGGGCGGACAGAAACAGCGCACGGCGATTGCCCGCGCTATTATCAGCAATCCAAAAATTATTATTTTCGATGATTCTCTTTCGGCAGTTGATACCGAAACCGAAGAGCGCATTCTGCACGGCTTGAAAAAAGTGATGGAAAACCGCACCAGTATTATCATTGCGCACCGCATCTCGACGGTGAAACACGCCGATATGATTCTTGTTCTGAAGAACGGAATGATTGCCGAAGAAGGCAGCCACGACGCGCTCTTGGCACGTGGCGGCATCTATGCAGATATGTACTCGCGGCAGCTTTTGGAAGCGGAAATTTCGGCGATGTAGAAAACGCCCGCGAAGAGACCAAACAGGAATAAGGAATGGTAAAAAAATAAGTGGTTCAAGTCAGTAGTGGCACAGACATTCTTGTCTGTGGTCGTCGCCTGAAGCCCGCACCAACACGCACAGACAG
>RDXM01000066.1 GCA_004292595.1 Candidatus Kapaibacterium sp.
GTTTTGACTGTATTTTGAATACTTTGATTTGAGCAAGGCAGCATGCTGCCTTGTTTCGGAGAATTGAAACTATTCATTTTACAATCGAAACGGTATCAGGATTTTTGATGAAAAATAGAATTGCGATTTTCGTTTTTTGTGTTATTTTTGTGTCTAAATTGAGTTCAAAATGAGTAAAAAAAGTGTAGAAAATAGCATCGCGCTGAACTCCAAGCGTGTTCAGGTCTCGTTTACCGAAGACCAGTGGAATTTATTGACTCAATTCAAAGGCGAATTAGGCGATACCGATGCAGACGTTGTGCGAAGTATTGTGATGATTTGGCTTGCTGAAAAAAACTTTATCACGGATTCCATCAAAAATAAACTGCGCCATGACCGCACAGACAGAACATAAGAACTCTCTCGCAGAGATAGTCAATATTCTTGGAACAGCTTCTGAGGTTCTCAAAGGCGAAGAACAGGCTTCACTGCTGCATGGCAACGCCATAACTGTTTTGCAAACACTGCCAGAAAATTGTATTGATTGCGTGATTACATCTCCGCCATATTGGAAGCAGCGCGAGTACGAGGTAGATTCAACTTTTTCCGATAAAGAAATCGGTAATGAAGACCGCCCAAGTGAGTATGTTGAGCATATCCGAGCTGTTTTTTACGAAATAAAGCGTGTTCTCAAGCCGAGTGGCTCTTTGTGGCTCAATATCGGCGATAAATATCATAACAAAAATTTGATGGGAATGCCTTGGCGTGTTGCTCTGGCGTTGCAGGATGATGGGTGGATTTTACGCAACGATATAATTTGGGACCAAATGAAAGGGACGCAAAGCCCGAAAGATAGACTACGAGATGTGTATGAGCATATTTTTCACTTTGTCAAAAGCCAAAAGTATTACTACGATAGCGATAGTATCCGCATAAAACCAACAAAAGTTCCTTCTCTCACGGGAAACGGCATTATGTCTGCGACGGGTGTGAGTGGTGTGAAATATCGCCAGCAAATTGCAAGCAGTACCACGCTCAGTGAACAGGAGAAAAGTAATGCTCTTCAAGCCTTAGAAGAAACAATAGGAAAACTACGGAATGGTGAACTTGTCGATTTTAGAATGACAATTCGAGGTGCGCAGCGTACATATCACGGCGAAAATGGCAACATTAGCGGGCGAGCAAAAGAGCTTGAAGAACGGGGTTTTTTTATTATGAAAAGTTCTGCTAAAGGCTATATCCCTTCAGATATTTGGCGTATTGTTCCAGAAGATAAATGGCGCAAGGATACACATTGTGCGGTCTTTCCCGAAGAACTTTTAGTGAATCCAATTAAAGCCACAAGTCCTGAGAATGGTATTATTCTCGACCCTTTTGTAGGTACAGGCAGTAGTATCGCAGCAGCGTTACACTTGGGAAGAAAAGCCATCGGGATTGATATTAGCCTCAAATATCTCGCAACGGCACAACAGCGTATCGAAGAGGTTTTAGCACATCAAAATACTCTGCCGCTACAATTCTAATTTGCGGCTAATGTTCGCAATAAAATCGTCAGGACTGGGATAGGATTCCGACAAAGCACCGCCCAAAATTTTGTTAATCCCATCTACATCCGTGCTAACTTTTTCAGACAATGCAAACACCCATTTCCTGTGTTTCCAAACAAGTTTGAATGTACAAAAGTGGATAGGGTCGGCATCCTGAGCAGGACGCAGTCCGCTTACATCACACGCAGAGCGTAAATAGTCTAAACCAACATCTTGAAAAACAAAAACAATCTTTCGTTTCCACGAGGTAATAATTTTGCCTTTTTTGTACACCTGCTGCATCATGGTCTTGGCAAATTCATTTGCCCAATTTATGCCGTAAGGATAGCTCTCCTGTAAAAACTTTCCGTGCTGCTTTAAATCGACAACAGCTTGCCATGGTGTACCCGTTGTTCCTGCTGCTTGGAATTCAACACAAAGAAAATCCTGCACAACACCATTTTGTATTTCAACAGCAACAAAATCTACACTGCCACCAACTCCCAAACTCACCTCTTTCGCCCAAAGCACAGATTCTGCCGTTGAAAAGTATTCTTCTCTGATGGTCTGAAAGATAGCATTTGTCTCAAAGCGATGCGGACAGAGAACGACTGGTTGCGGTTTGGCGAGAAAACTTCCCTTATATCCAGCACTGCAAATACCCACTTTGATATGAGGCTCACTCTTGCGCGGCTTTTTGCATTCACCATCCAAAAACGGGCAATACTGCTGCATCAAAGCATTCTTGGCTGGAGATGTTGAGTCAGTAAACGGAAAACCAAATATCTCTGTTGGGTGATTTGATAAGGATGGCTCTTTCATGGTAACATCTGTAAGATTTTTACACAAAATAGACACTCAAGTTATACATTTTTATGCGAATCACCAAGCACAATGAATCCGCTCAGATAAACCCTCCCCATCACACTTTTCAGCGTGATGTTGCATTCCTTTTCGCTAATTTTGTACCTGCACGAAGGCGTTCTTCACGATGTAATTCTTTTCATTCAGAGAGCATTCAACACGTGTATTCGTGCTGTCTTCGCGCTATTTTTCTTTCCACCACTCAATTTCTTCTACTATGACTTTTAACCATACTATTGCCATTATCGGCGGCGGAAATTTAGGCGTTGCCATTGCGCAAGGCTTGATTATATCGGGCTTGTTGCCTGCCGAAAGTATTACCGTTACGCGCCGCCGTACCGCGCTTTTGGGCGACTTGGCAAAGCAACACGTCCACGTAACTGCCGATAACGCTGAGGCTATCAAACAAGCAAGTATCGTCATTCTCGCCGTGCAACCGCAGCAATTGAACGAAGTGCTGAACGACATTAAAAAAGACATCAATCCAGAGAAGCATATCGTGATTTCTGTTGCCTCTGGAGCAAGTATTCATCAGATTGCGGAGGTCTTGGGCGAAGATGTTCCCGTTGTTCGCGCTATGCCGAATACTGCCATTGCTATTCGTGAATCCATGACGTGCCTTGCCGCAGAAAGCGAACACCAAAAAGCACTCGGCGTTGCGCAGCAAATTTTTGATACCGTCGGCGCGACCGTGATTATCCACGAAGAGCAGATGACAAGTGCGACGGCTCTGTGCGCGTGCGGGATTGCCTTCTTTCTCCGCGCTATTCGTGCTGCCTCACAAGGCGGCATCGAAATTGGCTTCCATGCCGACGAAGCTATCAAAATGGCAGCGCAAACTGCTCGCGGAGCCGCATCCTTGCTGCTTGCGGGAAGCCATCCCGAAAGCGAAATTGATAAAGTAACCACGCCGCGCGGCTGCACCATTGCTGGCTTGAATGAAATGGAACATCAGGGCTTCAGCTCTGCGCTCATTCGCGGCATCACAACAGCATCCGACAAAGCAATGAATTTGTACGTTGCCAAGCCAGCCACAGCAAGAAACTAAGGAATCCTTACAATATATGTATATTTCTCATTGTAGGCTTCGATAGCACAGAAAAAAATGTATCTCTGCTATCGAAGCCTACTTTGTACCTACACTTCAGAAATGTTATCCTGATACCAATACCGAATCCATATACCAATACCCAATCCATTTTTTCATTTTTCCGTTTACATTCTTTATGAAAATTCTGTATTTCTTCCGCTCCTTGCTTTTGGGAGCGTTTTTCTGCCTTGCGCCTAGTGTGCAAGCGGCAAATACTTCTACCATTGCCGCAACCGAAACCCGTACCGATAGTGCTGGCTACAAATATCTTTCCGTCAAAAACGACCCGCTCAATGCCCGCATTTACAAGCTCTCGAATGGCTTGACCGTATATTTGTCGGTTAATAAAGCCGAGCCGCGTGTCTATACCTCGATTGCAGTGCGAGCAGGTAGCAAGAGCGATCCAGCCGATGCGACGGGTCTTGCGCACTATCTCGAGCACATGTTGTTCAAGGGTTCGGATACCTTCGGAACGACGGATTACGCCAAAGAAAGCATCGAAATTCAGAAAATTGAAGACCTCTACGAAGTGTATCGCAAAACCACCGATACGCTTGAGCGCAAGCGGTTGTACAAAATTATTGACTCCGTTTCTGGCGCGGCTTCCAAGTTGGCGATTGCGAATGAATACGACAAACTGCTCGGTTCAATGGGCGCGAAAGGCACGAATGCCTACACGTGGTTCGAGCAAACGGTGTATATCAACGATGTGCCGTCAAACCAGCTTGACAAGTGGCTTACGGTCGAATCAAACCGTTTTCGCAAGCTCGTATTGCGCATTTTTCACACGGAATTGGAAGCGGTCTATGAAGAAAAAAATATCGGCATGGACAACGACCAGCGCACCGTTTGGGAGCTTGTTACGGAGGCATTATTTCCCAATCACAATTACGGCAAGCAAACAACCATCGGCACGGTGGACCATTTGAAAAATCCGTCCATGAAGCTCATTCGGGAATACTTCGATAAATACTACGTTCCGAACAACATGGCAATTTGTCTTTCGGGTGATTTCGACCCCGAACAAGTGATTAAAAGTATTGACCAAAAATTTTCGTGGATGAAGGCAAAACCCGTCCAGCCCTACACCTTCACGCCAGAGCCAGAAGCCGCAACACCACTTGTGCGCGAGTATGTCGGACCAGACGCAGAATCGGTAACGGTCGGTTTCCGTTTGCCAGGCGAAGATTCGGGCAAAAGCCATTACGTGGAAATGATGAGCCGCCTTTTGTACAATAACGTTGCGGGTTTGATTGATTTGAATTTGAACCAACAACAAAAAGTTCTCTCGGCAAATTGCATGACCTGGCAGCTCAAAGATTACGCCGTGCAGATACTCGCTGGTCGCCCGAAAAAGGGACAAACACTGGATGAAGTAGCAAATATGATTTTGGAGCAAATTGAACTCGTGAAGCAAGGAAAGTTCGATGACAAGCTCCCAAGCGCAATCGTGAACAATATGAATGCCGAAATGATTCGCAATTTCGAGCAAAACGACGGGCGCGTGAATGAGTTCGTTACAGCATTTATCAAGGGTACAGAGTGGGAAACATGGGTGGGAACACTGGAGCAAATGCGCAAACTCACGAAAAAAGATATTGTCGAATTTGCGAACAAAAACTACGGTAAAAACTACGTGGTCGTGTACAAGCGCACTGGCGAGCGCAAAGCAGTGGCAAAGGTCGTAAAGCCGCCCATTACGCCTGTGGAGACTAACCGCGACACGCAATCGCCGTTTGTGAAGGAAATCCTCGCAACGCCCGTAAGCGATATGCAGCCCCGCTTTCTGGACTTTAGCAAAGATATTCAATCCTCAAAATTAGCAAGCGGCGTTCCTGTTTTTTCACTCAAGAACGATGAAAACCAGTATTTCCGCCTCTTCTACTTGCTGGACTTGGGCAAGCAACACGACAAAAAAATGGCTCTCGCCATGCAGTATCTTCAGTTTCTCGGCACCGATAAACTCTCGCCCGAAGACCTGAAAAAGAAGCTCTTCGCGCTTGGCTGCAAATTCAACGTGTTTGTGGCGCAAGACCAAGTGTACGTGGTGTTTGAAGGCTTGAACCAATCCTTCAATGAAGGTGTTCAGCTTTTTGAAGATTTGCTGAAAAACGCAAAGCCTGATGCTGCCGCGCTTGCCTCCCTCATTGACCGCCAAATTAAAGGAAAAGCCGATGCGAAGAAAAATAAGCGCGTGATTCTGAGTCAAGCAATGTCCAATTACGGCATTTACGGCGCGATGAATCCCTACCGCGACCAGCTTTCCGACGCGCAATTACAAGCCATCAAGCCCGAAGAATTGATTGCGAAAATCAAGGAATTAACGAGCTTCCAACACCGCGTCTTGTACTACGGTCCAATGCCGCAAAAAGAGCTTTTGGCAACGCTTGACAAATTGCACAAAACACCTTCGGCGAAAGATTTGAAGCCAGTTCCAACGAACAAGCCATACACCTACCAAGACACCAAAGAAAACACGGTGCTGTTTGTGGAGTACGATATGGTGCAAGCAGAAATCTTGCTCTTGACCAAATCTGCGCCCTACAACCCAGCAATCACGCCGCAAGTAAACGTTTTCAACGAGTATTTTGGTGGCGGAATGTCTTCGATTGTCTTTCAAACGATTCGTGAATCAAAAGCTCTTGCATACAGCGTTTTCAGCACCTATCGCCAGCCACAACGCGCCCAAGACCCGTATCTCACGTATAGTTACGTAGGAACACAAGCGGACAAGTTTAATGAGGCAGTTACAGGAATGTTCGATTTGCTGAACAATATGCCTAAAGCCGAAAAGAATTTTACGCAAGCAAAAGCGAGCATTAAAAACAATCTTTCCACCGAGCGCATCATTCGTGATAACATTCTTTTTAGCTACGAAGACGCACAAAAGCTGGGCTTGAAGGACGATATCCGCAAAGCAATTTTTGAGCAATCGCAAAAAATGAGCTACGAAGAAATGGAAAAATTTTATGCGGAATACATCAAAAACAAGCCATACACAATGCTCGTTCTCGGCTCTAAAAAGCGCATAAAAACTGAAGACTTGGCAAAATATGGGAAAGTAACGGAACTCAGCTTGGAAGAGGTTTTTGGGTATTGATTTTGCGACACTCTTCCCGTCTCTGGGCGGCTGAGGAGTGCATGAACGCTGTACCATGAGATGTAGTTCACCTTTGAGGTGGACTACATCTGCATCTGTGAAGCAACACATCCAAAAAATAAAAAGCCCCAAACACAAGAAAACATCTTGGTTTGGGGCTTTTTCTATGTCCAAAACTCAGACTCACTTTCAAAAAATTGTACAAAGTTTGTAACCCAATTCCACCTCGCGGCTTTTTCCTATTGACCACGAAATACACGAAATATACGAACACACGCAAACGGTACGGCACCTCTCTTTACAGCAGAAAAACTCATGCGCAGGGAATGAAGCCGCAAAGAGAACCGCACCAACGCACCGATTCATCAATGCTTATTCTTTCACGACCATGATTCAGAAAATTTTTACCTCCGTAGGATTACTTGTTGCCTTTGTCGCAGCGATTGTCGTTCTCACGCTTTCAGCACAGGCACAATCTACCGCACCCGCGCCATCACCTGCACAAAACGACCAAGCAACCACGCAAGCCAGCATCCAACGAGCTTCCAGCCTCGACGAACCAGAAGCGGAGGCACTTTTTCAAGGACCGCTTCGTAGCTCTGGCTACGGCGCACTGGGCTTTAAGTTTACGCCCTTGCAAGGAAATTTCGGCACAATGCTCGGCGGCTACGGCGGCTGGTTCATCAACAAAACGTTGCTCATTGGCGGCGGCGGCTACGGGCTTACCTCGCAACTGGCTTCCAATCAAGCAGGAAAGAACATCTCCTTTGGGTATGGCGGCATTGTGTTGGAATACGTTGGTTTTTCGGATAAAGTTTTTCACTATGCGGTGCAAGGTTTCGTGGGTTGGGGCGGCGCAGGATTTTATCAGCCAGGACGCAATTTCAATTTTAACCGCGCCGAAACAACAGGTTTGATGGTCTTTGAACCCAGTGTTCTTGCGGAGTTGAACGTGAGCAGCTTCCTTCGCCTCTCGGCGGGTGCTGGCTACCGCATCGTAACGGGTTCGCAGCTTGAAGGGCTGACCAATGCTGACCTGAGCAGCTATTCCATTTCGCTGAATATCAAGTTTGGTTCATTTTAAGTTTTTTGGACGCAGATTCTCATGATTTTCATGATGAAGATGATTTCAGAGTGCTTGAACACAAGACCTCACCTCGTTTCTCTTTTTTGTTTGCAATAAATTTTCTCCAAATTTTTTCTTTTACAACCATGAAAATCTCCATGAAAACCTCCATCAAAACTCTCGCTCTGGCTGCTTTCTCTGTCAGCATTTTTTCTCTCCCAATATTTGCACAAGACCAACAACAAACACAGGCACAAAGCCCAACACAAGCCCCACAAATGACCGAGAATGCGACAGCAGAACCAAGTTCTATTGAAACCTTGCTGGGCGATAAAGTAACGTACAGCATCGTTCCCAGCATGAAAGTAACACCCGCAAACAATTCGTGGGGAACGCTCTTGGGTGTGCATGGCGGCGCGATTATCAACAAAAATATCTTGGTGGGAATTGGCACCTACGCTACCTTCGGACACGAAAGCGTAAACATGGGCTACACGGGCTTAATCGTGGAATATCGCTACCAGCCGCATCGTATCGTGCATTTCGGAGGTTCGTTCTTGGTGGGCATGGGAACGGCTTCCAGTATGCGCCCCACGAGCTTCCGTCCCTTTGGCTTGGCAGAAAACATCGTGCGTTTGTTCTCGCCGTCGCAGTTTATCGTTCTTGAGCCGTCTGCTTTTGGTGAGGTAAATGTGAGCCAATCGCTCGCATTGTCGCTCGGCGCAAGCTACCGCTACATCGGCGGCTACAAAGAATCGCTCAGTTCTGTTTTGACGAATGCGAATTTAAGCGGTGTTTCGATAAATGCAGGGTTGCGTTTCCGCATCAATGACGGCGCAGCACAGTAAACATCGGCACTTCAGAATACTCACCACAAAAAACGGCTACAAAAAACGGCGTAGTTCCTTGTTTGGAGCTACGCCGTTTTTTTATGAAAAAAATTACCACATTATTTCTGCAATGCCTTCAGCACATCGTCCACGTGTCCGGGAACCTTGACTTTGCGCCACTCGTGGGTGATAATGCCCTCAGGATTTATCACAAACGTACTGCGCTCAACGCCCATGTATTTCCGTCCGTACATAGATTTTTCCACCCAAACGCTGTATGCCTCAGCAATGGTGCGCTCTCCATCGCTCACGAGCGGAAAATTCAGCTCGTATTTTTGCTTGAATTTGTCATGCGATTTCTGGCTGTCGGGGCTAACGCCAAGCACGACCGCACCTGCGCTCGTCAGGCGTTGCATATTGTCGCGGAAGTCGCAGGCTTCTGCTGTGCAGCCACTTGTATCGTCTTTTGGGTAAAAATAGAGAACGACATTTTTCCCGCGAAAATCTGCGAGAGAAATCTGCCCGCCAGAATCGGTTGGGGCGGTGAAGGACGGTGCTTCCAAGCCGATGAGGGAATTGGTGGTCGTTGATAATTTGCTCATGGAATCAAAAGAAAGTGGTTCGTAAAAATATCGTAAAAATATCGTGAGAAGCAAGCATCTCAGGCGTTGGGACGGATAATCGCACACGAAATTGTTGTGAATTTCACACATAAAAAAGCAGGAATGGATAAATCCAGTCCTGCTTCGGTTATCACGCTATTCTTGCACACTTTCCCCATCAATGATGAATGTGCATTTGTAGTTATTACGTCCCCTTTAGTAGTTCCACATACTCTTTGTGAGAGTAACTCTTTATGAGAGTATTTTTCTCTTCGAGCATTCAAAAAAATTTTCCCTACACCCTTCTTTGTCGCTATACATTTCAACAAAAATTTTCCCTACACTTTGTTTCCCTACACTCTTTACCGTCGTTGTTTTTTGCCAGTTGAAAAGACAAACGTATCGCAGAAAATTTCACGGAGACGAACAAGAGTTTGTTGTCTGCAACAGCGTCGTTGTTCATGGTTCAAAATTACAAAAATGCGTTTGGCGAAAACAGTGACATATGTAACGGTTTTTCCGTTACATTCTCTGTACACAGCACCACAGCTTGCGTACAGGGCGCGATTTTTTTTTTGTTTTTAAAAAAAAGATACAAAAAGAGGGTTTTTGCTTGGCAAAAAACGAAACAGGGAAAGAAAAAGGGATAAAAAACGATGAAGCGCGTGGATTATTGTAGAGTTGGTAGTGGTTTAAATCTACATGATTTTGTGTAAATTTGGAGAAAAATAATACTGACGATTGTTCACCTCACCACCATGATTAGAGAAACTCATGTCCAC
>RDXM01000067.1 GCA_004292595.1 Candidatus Kapaibacterium sp.
GCGTTGGAAGCCGCTACAGCCTATTGGAACAAGTACAAAAAGCCCTATCAGTTGAAGAAATTAAAAATAGTCCCCTAATTCAAGAATCATGTACTAAGTATTACAAGAAATTATTTATGCATTGTAAAAAACAATACCCTGAAGACCCGATAGATACTATCGTTTGCTCCGAAGCAACTGATACCAACGCTATTGCTGAGGATTTACACGAGGTCATTGCGGAATTTGAAAGTTTCCGAACTTGTAGAGAGCGTGAACCTACACAAACAAGTGATAAATTTTTGCTCACCGTGAATGCAAAGCAAGGAAATATCAACATTTCGGGGTATTACACCGAAGAAGCAAATTACGGCGGGCGAAAGTTCAGCATTATGTTTGAACTGCCAAATCTTTTGAAAGCCGCACAGAATCAGGCTTCTGAGAGCGGTATTTCCAGCAATCAATTTTTTGAAGAAGTAGTACGAAAAGCGTTGCCAGAACTTGTAGAACTGGCAATAGGTATGGATGAAAATCAGGCATTTGAGCAGGAATATTATAAAGAAGGGGGAGATAGATTCGTATTTTTTGATACACTCTTCATCTATTACAGATTTGATGCGGCTGCAAAGCCAGAACAACTTTTTTCGTCGTTGCATGACGGTACACACGCAAAGAAAGGAATTTTTTATGAGTTGGAAAAAAGAACGCCCTGAAGACCTGACCGAAACAGTGTTTCGCTCAGAAGCGACGGAGTACAAAGCCCTCGCAAAAGACATCCAAACCGTCGTTGCGCAGCTGGATGAACTGCGAGAACAAGCACAAACGGCAGTGGAAAAAAATGTGCTGTTTATCGTCAATTTTGCCGAAGGAAACATCCACATTACTTGGTATGATGCGGCTTCAAGCGATTGGACGGCAGGAGAACAACGGTTGTATCTAGATTTGACACCGCTTCTTCACTTCTCGGATTCACCCGAAGCAAGTTCAAATTATTTTGCGGAACAAGTCCACTTCGCGCTCTGCACCACGTTTGAAGAATACTACGTTTACGAACACAATGAAGGAACTGGTGAAGAGCGCGAATACATGAAATACCGCTTATTTGCTTGGTACGAAGGCAGTTCTGAAGTTCAGGAAATTATCGTGTAAAACGCATGGAAAAACTCGAACTACATTTGGCAACAGAAAGTCTTTTGAGACCGCATGAAATCAGACTTTTGCTTCAAGGAAAGCCGATTGTGGATACGCCGCCTTGGAACGACGGTGCGCCGTATCATGCGGCAGTAAAGTTCTACAAAAGCCTCTTGGCGGAAGTAGCTTCCCGTGCGCATTGTACCTGCGAAACCAGATATGATGAGCCTTCGGCGGAATATACGTCGTATATCGAAGCACTCTTTTTCCGCAAGCATCGTGATTTTCTGCTGCATTCCACGCCAGAGGTTGGTGAAGAATACGCTGCATTGCACGTGCTTTTGAGCCGCTTTTCGCCGTACTTTTCGTTTATGCAATCGTCAAGAGTTTTTACGGCTCGTGGCTCGTCCATTACCATTTTGCCGGAATTGGCGATGATTGATAATCTTCATCATCCAGAAATTACGCGCCTTGCAGGCTATATTCAGCCACTTTTGGAAGAGCGCGGACTTATTCGGGCGTACCGCGAAAACCTGCAAGAGCCGTTGGAATCAGGGCTGAAAGTACCGACATGGCTCACGGATGATGGATTTTACACACAATTTGATGCACTTTTTCAACTGGATGATTGATGTATGCGGCTTCACATCAGGTTTTGTGCGATGTTGCTCGTGATGACTTTTTCCCTGAAAAGCTCTTCACAAGAAACGTTTCATCTCGGCAATATTTCTACACAATACGACGTGAAATTTACCATTCCATGCAAGAATTTTTCGTGCGAGGGCGAAGGAATTATCACGTTGCTGAGAAAAAATATCGATAGTGTTGCGTTCCAATTCAGCGTAAAAAATTGTGCGTTTACGCTACGAAAGCCGCTTGATTCCTTGCGTACACAAAATAGAACCGATAGTACAATTCGCTTGTGGAATAACAAAGCGTCTATTATTTGTATGGATTTTGATTTTGATGGCAACGATGATTTTGCCATACCGACTCGAAGCCCGCATAAAACCTCGAAAGACAAGGCTACGTTTGATATTTTTCTTTTCGATGTAAGAGAGCAGCGTTTTAAGCTGCACAAGGAACTGACCGCACCTCATTACGGCTGCTGTATTGAGACGGTGAAAGCATATATTTGGGTTGGAAAAGGTACGCGAAAGCGTCTTCAAATCCTGTGGGATTGGCAAGGTGATACATCAGGGAAGTATCCTGTTCTTATCACAACACGCCGCTATACCTTTGTGAAAGGAAAATGGTTAAAAAAGACGACGCGGCGCGTGAAATTTCGCAATGATTGTGAGTGAAACCGTGATAAAAACTTGTGTTGAAAGGAAACGATGATGCACATTCCCAAACAGTACGCCGCACTATTGCTCGCAATAGCAACGCTCTTGCCGCATGAAATCACGGCTCAACAGACATTTCGCGTGAATAATGGTTCTACGAAATACGACGTGAAATTTACCATTCCATGCAGTGATTATACGTGTAGCGGGGAAGCCATTGTCAGTATGGTTGTAAAAAGTACCGATATGGTGGTGATTCAAATGACATTCAAGAATGTGGATTTTGGGCTTACAAAGCCGCTTGATACCTTGCTTGCGCATAGTACGACGGGAAACATTATTCATTTCCGAGATTTTGAATCACCTATCCTATGCGCGGATTTTGATTTTGACGGGTATGAGGATATTGCGATTCCGACCAAAGACACAAACTGCATTTTCACGGACGGTGCAACGTTTGATATTTACCTTTTTGAGCCAATAAAAAATCGGTACAACCCTCAAAAAATCCCATATATTTTCCATAAAGAACTTACTCAACTTCAACATAACAGCACGGCGATTGTAGGTGTGAATCGTGAGAAAAAACGGCTCATTTATTACGCAAAAGAAGGCTGTTGCTGGATGTCAATTTCAGAATATATTTGGCTTGGAAAAGGAGCAACAAAGAGGCTTCGCGTTGTTTCTGAATACTCGGTGGAAGACGACTATCCGAATAAAAATGTTACGGAAATACGGCACAAACTCGTGAACGGAAAATGGGTGAAAAAAGTGAAGAAATATACCAATACAGGGCAATGAAAGGGAATTTCTTCATCATCTTTTTTGCAATGCAAGCCGCATCGTTGCTGAGGCTTGAGGCACAACCATATTCGTTTACAATGTCATCGGCACACTACCGTGCAGAGGGCAAAGTAGCGAGTGGCAATGAGCGACGATGCTTTGGCGCAGGCGTAATTACGTTGTACGCACGCGGCTCTACGACGGCGTTACAGGAGATTCGCAGCCCGAATTTGACGTTTACCAAAATCTTTCAAGACACGGATAGCCCAAGCGTGATGCCGGATACAAGCACTTACGAAGGAACACCGCTCTATTTCAGTGATTTCAATTTCGACGGAAACGAGGATATTGCTGTGCGGAACGGCAATCAAGGTGGCTATGGCTCGCCGTCGTATGATATTTACCTCTTCCAAACAGCGCATAAACGCTTTGTTTTGAGCAAAATACTCACCAAAATTGCGACGGAAAATTTGGGAATGTTTGAAATTGACGTAAAGGAAAAACGCCTCATTACCCGCAATAAATCAGGCTGTTGCTGGCATTTGGAGCGAAAATATGAAATTGTTCAAGGAAGCAATGTGCGCAAGGTTTTTGAAGAAGAGCATGATGCCGTCTCGTTTACGGACGGTTTTGTGAAGATAACAACGCGCAATTTGGTAAATGGAAAATGGAAAGTTTCGGTCAAAAAATATCGCTCAAAAGAGTATTATCAAGATTACGATTAACCAAAAGCCCACTATGCAAGCACGAAAGCGGCTTCGAGCCGAAAATGTCCGAGAATATCTCGCCGAAAAATTTCCGCAATTTCAGGATGGAAATTTTGACAGCGACGGTGTGCATTACAGTTTTTCGCGCTTTGCAGACTTTTTGCGCGATGAATGTTTTGCAAAAGCCGACAACGCCAGCATACAAGCCATTGCGGACTATATCAATCTCTTGTTTGTTGAAGGTGATGATGAAGTAATCAATGCCGTATATGTGAGCTTTATTGAGGGTTTGGTGGCATACAGCTACAACCGCTATCCGCAAGAATTGAAGGAATTTGTGTGGCAAATGCCAGAAAAAGTGCGGACGTTTATCAGTGGCTTTTTTATTGAAGAAGTCTTGTTGGTGCTTGATTTGAAGTCAATTCCGCTTGGTAAAATGCTCAACGAAACAAACTCCAAAACCTTGCGTTTTGCGGTGTTTGCTGATATTCATGGAAAAGTGTTGTTGCCGTTTCTCATGGTGCGAGAATTTGCCGAAGAATACGGCGAAACCATAGATGCAATCTTGCAATGCGGCGACGTTGGCGCATTTCCAAACCCTGACAAACTCGACAAAGCCACACTCAAACACGCAAAAAACAACCGCGATGAATTGGGTTTTTTCGATGATTTCACTACGCCGAATACCCAAACAGAAGCCGTGTTGCGCAGGCTGGGCGTGGATATGTACTGTGTGCGCGGCAATCACGAAGACCACGATTTTTTGGATGAATTAGAGCGGCAATCGGACGAAGATGCGTGGGCGTTTCCGATTGATTGTTTCAAACACGTTTTTATGCTCAAAAGCGGCGTGGTTATGCCGTTTCGATATTTTGGAACAACGCTGAATGTGCTGGGAATAGGACGCATCGGCGACCGCAAAAACCGCACGGAATCTCGCTTTCTGCAAGACTACGAGCGTGAGCGCATTGCGGAAACAATTCGCCAGAAGCCGCATATTCACGTGCTTCTCACGCACGACACGTCTGAGGATATGACCGAACAAGGCTACGGAATGAAGGAATTGCGCACGGTCTTGAACGAACTTATTCCCGAAGTGCATTTTTTCGGACACACTGGAAAGCAGTACACAGTGCGGCTTGACAACAACGAACTCACGCAATCGGTGAAAATCAAGGAACTGGAATTTGATGCCGAAGGGCAATTACCCGAAGGCTGCATGGTGATTTTGACGTTGGAAACCGATGGTAAACTTAGCTTTGAAGCGGTTCCGAAAGCGTTTACCGACAAATTTACCGCGAGTAATTGGCGACGATTTTTCTTCAAGTAACGTTACAATTTCATGGAACTTGTTGATGAACAATACCATACAGGGCTTATTCTTCTCCGTGTATTAGAGATTATTATCCTGATTCTGGGAATACGGTTGCTGTACACGGTGATAAAAGCCAAACACGGCGAATTTTCCTGGTTCAGCATCGTAACCAAAGGGCTGGAAATGCTGATAATTGTTGGGCTGCCGCTCATGTATATCGGCGCGTTTGATTGGGGATTGGACAATGATTGTTGCAGCGATTCGGCAACGTTTTCGCCGGAGCATCGTTTGACGGTGTACGTGTTGATTGCTCTCTACACCGCATCATTTCTTGTTTCCTCGTGGAAGAAAACTCTTGCGCCGCCGCTTGTGGAAGTTCTACTAAATGTGATGTTGCTTGTCGGTATTGGGCTGAATGTGGCGATAATGCTTCATGTTCGCTACATTGGCGTTGTGGGGAATCTTCCCATTATTTTGCTGTTGGCGACGCGGCTGGCGAGTAATCTGATTCTGGTTATGGAGCGCGTAAAAGCAGGGGATTTTGCAACAGATAATCCGCTCCAATTCTGGGCTTGGCACATACTTTCGCTGAAAGTTTGGCAGACGCTTCCGATATTGATTGTACTGTGCGTGCCTGTACTCATGCTGCTTTGCAGTATTTTACTACTCTTCGGACAAAAGCCGGATTCGCTCGTGCGGGCGTTCACGGACACGTACAAGCACGGTTTTTCGCAATTGGATTATCTTTGTCAAGGTGTGGATTGTCCGGGGCATTTCTTGTGTTCGGTCGCGGCGGGCGGACACACTGCGCTTGTGAAGCCGCTTCGGACGGGTAATCGCTGGGGAACGGAGATTGTTTGCAATCGGCAGTTAATGATTGCCAATGCGTTTGAGGAGATTTTGCAGGAACGTTTACCCAGATTTCATGCGGTGTTGCGGCGGAATTACAACAAGATTGGGCGCGGTTTGCATAAACACTACGGCGTTTTTGGAAATCCGTTTGTAGCTGACTTTATTTATATGCTTATGAAGCCCGTAGAATGGTGCTTTGCGGCGGTTTTGTATGCTGTGGATGCAAAGCCTGAAAGTCGCATTGAACGGCAGTATTTGCCACACGAATAACCCAAAACTATTCATGGAGTTCGCATTATGGACAAAACACAGATTCCATCTGGCACTATGGATAAAGCACTTCTGCAATACGATTCACATTTCTTGTGTTCGATTGCGGCGAGCGGACACCGTGCGCTTGTCAAGCCGCTTCGCACGGGCAATCGCTGGGGAGTGCAGATTATTTGCAATCGCCAGTTACTCGTTGCCAATGCGTTTGAAGAGGTTTTGCAAGAGCGTTTGCCCAGATTTCATGCGCTCTTGCGGCGGAATTACAACAAGATTGGGCGCAGCTTGCATAAACACTACGGCATTTTTGGAAATCCCTTTGTCGCCGACGCAATCTATGTGCTGATGAAGCCCGTAGAATGGTGCTTTGCGGCGGTTTTGTATGCTGTGGATGAAAACCCTGAAAGCCGCATAGAACGTCAATATTTACCCGAACAATAAGGTGTTTGCATGGATTTAGCACATTTACACTACGACCTAACCACGCTTCGTCAGCCGCTTGTAAGCCTCCACGACCCGCTTCTGCGCTATGCTGACGATGCTCTGGGGCGCATAGGACCACTGACCTTGTACTACGATTCTACGCCATTTCAAGGTACAACCTTTGAGCAAACAGAAGCTTCAATAACCTTGGCGCAGTACGAAAACGGCTTAATGAACGGGGAAGAATTGGTGTTCGATGAGCGCGGGAAGTGCCGTAAAATCACGCTTTACGAGGATAGCGACGACATTGGCGAACAATCTTGGCATGAAAACGGGCAAATGCAGGAATATTCTCGGCGCGGCGAGGGCAACAAATTTTGGAATGAGCAGGGTGTACTTGTTTACGAGCGGCGTATTTTCAATGCTGAATCGGGCAGCATTACCGAATACTACGACACAGGCGGCATCAAATCTCACTTCCAAACTGGTACTCCCGATAAGCGTTATACGAGCTACTATTTCCGCGATGGAAGCGAAATGATGAAAGAGCATTGGGCATCGGATTCCAGAGCGAAGCACTACGAATACAACGTTGAAGCCATTCGGCAGAACTTCCGTGAACTTGTTCCGCTTTGGGAAACATCCGATACAATCTTGCCTTCAGCAAAAGAGCGTAAAACGGTGCTTTTGGCGATGGTGCAGGCATTTGAGAAACAATCGTTTGAAGGAAAAGATGATATTCTACGCTATCTTGCGGCGGATATGGATTTGTCAAACCTGAAGTACGATTGTACGAGCTTTCGGCAGCCAATTCGCCACGAATACGACCCCGAACTCAACCACGACGACGGGCTGAATATCAACTACAATCACATTCCGCTTTTTTGGGGTTATAGAGTAAAATTTACGGGAACGATGATTGAAAGCAGCGATGAACACTGGCGTTTGACGGAATACGAGGATGGTTTGGAAAATGGGAAATCATGCTATTTCTACAAAAATGGTGTGCTGGGAGCGGAGTCGTTTTTCCGCGATGGGGAAATATATGAAAGCACATCGTGGTACGAGAATGGGCAACGTGAGGAAGAGTTTAAGGAAGGCGTAGGCAGCAAATCGTGGAATGAACAGGGTGTTTTGACCTATCACCATGAAATTCTCAGCCCCACATTTCAGCGTTGGCATGGGTATTATCAATCCGGCACGTTGCGGTACCGCGCAATAACTGAGTCGTCCAAAGATGAAATTTCAGAGTTATTTTTTCAAGACGGAAGCAGATTCTATGCGGAGTTTACGCATGTCGGTTCAAAGGAAAAACGCTACGAGTTTAGCTTTGAAGCTATTCAGAAAAACTTGGCGGAGCTACGCCCATTTTCGGAAGATAACGACGGCATCTTTGCTACGATAAATGACCGTGCAATGGCAATAGTGGAAATGCTGAAGGCATTGAAGGAAAGCACATTTGAAGGAAGAAGCGAGATTCTACGGCACTTTGCGGCGGATGCGAATGTGATGGTTGCGAAGAAAACTGTTCAGATATTGGAGGCGAAAAAGTAAAATATTCACAAACCAGCCAAACCACGATGTGTGATTTCTCCAAAGGCTTCAAACTCTGCACCTGTGCGGCATTGGAAGCAAAACTTGAGCAGCAACCGCGCAACATCAAGCCACGCAAAAAACGCTCCAAAGCCGCTTCGGAAGAGGGTTTGTATCACTGGACACTGCGGCGCATGGCGTGGAAAAATGACGTTGTCGTCATTGGGCGATATATTCTTCCCGCAGAAAGCCTTGAACACGGCTTGGATGCTGAATGGGTTATGCTTAATTTGAACTGTGGGGATTGCTTCGATTTTGACTACATCCCGCAAGAAGGGGATTGGTTGCGAATCTCCTCAGCCGATACGAGTAAACAATATCAATATTTGTCCTTTATGGTCGTGAATGGCGTGTGGATTCAGGATTTTCACGACGGCGTTAGCGCAACATTCCACCTGCATCATGCAGGAATAGTTCACGAAATTTCATCATAATTTTACCGTTTATGCACAATCTTCAATGGCGTATAAGCCTCATCATTCCTTGTGTTTTGGCATTTATTTTTTCTGCATTCACACTTGCAGCACAAACCAAACAATACTCCGGGAAAATCGGAAAAAATCTGAAAATTCGAGTTACGCTTACACAAAAAGGAGCTATGTTCGAGGGTCTGTACTGTTACGAAAAAAATGGTCAGTTTCTTGAACTGGAGGGCAGAACGACGGATGATATTGGAAGCATCATGCTTACTGAAACGCTCGGAAGAGAAGAAGAGACAGGCTTTATTCGTGGTGTCCTCTCGAAAAAGGGTGAATTTGTCGGGGTCTGGTGCAAACCCGATGGCACAAAGCCGCTTCCTTGCACATTCAAAGAAGACACTTATCCCCCGAAATGGGATGGCATTTCCGGCACATACATTCGCTTTGGAAAAGACAGCGCAACCTTGTGGGTCGAATTGCAAAAAGACGAGCGTGTTCGCGTGGAAGGTCGTGCTTTCTGGAAAGGCGACCCAAAAACGGGAAATATCCACGTTGCGGAAATTAGCTTTTTGCAAAAACCAATACGCCTTTTTAACGGACTGAAATACGATAACCCGCTTCTGACCTACGAAGATGTCGGTGTTTGCAATTTCGATATGCACTTCAATAGTGGCGCGGTCGAGATTGATAACGAGCGTGGCTATTGCGGCGGTGCGTATGTTACCATGTCCGGCAGATATTTCCGCGTTGGTGGTCCGCCGAAAGTGTGGGATATGTTGGACTCATCGAAATAAATACTTAGAACTTTCGTAAAATATGTGGAGTACGGAATTTATTCCGCTATCGCCTGTTGCTTTTTTTTTCACGACGTGCAAACATCTCTAATACCGTTTCGATTGTAAAATGAATAGTTTCAATTCTCCGAAACAAGGCAGCATGCTGCCTTGCTCAAATCAAAGTATTCAAAATACAGTCAAAA
>RDXM01000068.1 GCA_004292595.1 Candidatus Kapaibacterium sp.
TCAACGATAATGGTTTTCTTCCGCGTGGCATAATTCCTCCATGTTTAAGTGAATAATGCCACAAAATAAATAATAACTGACTAATTCAAGAATTATGTATTAAGCGACGTACTTATCGTCAAAACCTTTTTGGAGCAGTTCCGTTAACGCCCTTTTTTCATCTGTTTTCATACCTCAAAAACCTCATGGAATCTAGTCTTCGTATTCTTTCTGTTGTTGGAGCGCGTCCGAATTTTATGAAAGTCGCGCCAATTCATCGCGCATTTCAGCAAACGGAATACTCACGTGTTCGCAAGGGCGCATCCACGCTGGCTGTGGAGCATTTGATTGTCCACACAGGGCAGCACTACGATGCCGCTATGTCGGATGCTTTTTTTGCTGACCTGGAAATGCCAGAACCCGCATACTTCCTTGGTATTGGCTCTGGTTCTCATGCCGAACAAACGGCGAAAGTGATGATGGGGTTTGAGAAAGTGTGTTTGGAAGCAACACCAGCAATGGTGCTGGTTGTGGGCGATGTCAATTCTACGATTGCCGCAACGCTGACCGCAACAAAGCTCGGCATTCCCGTCGCGCACGTGGAAGCGGGTTTGCGCAGTTTCGACCGCACCATGCCAGAAGAATTGAACCGCCTCGCCACCGACGCACTGTGCGACTACGCTTTCGTTACTGAAGAAAGCGGGATGCAGCATTTGCGGCGCGAGAATTTTCCGCAAGAACGCTGTTTTTTTGTGGGAAATACGATGATTGATTCGCTGCACTTCGCGCTCCCGAAAGCGCGTCAGTCCTCCGTTCTGGCGGATATTGGCGTGGAAGCGGGCAAGTATGTGTTGGCAACGCTGCACCGCCCCTCGAATGTGGACGACCCTGCACAATTACGCGCTTTGGCAGAAATTTTTACCGACATTGCTCGTGATTACGCCATTGTTTTCCCTGTGCATCCGCGTACACGCAAGCAACTTCAGGAGTTTGGGGTGCAAGAATTACTTTCGGCGCATTCCAACATTCATTGCATTGAGCCACAAGGTTATGTAAATTTTCTCGCGCTGATGATGCAGGCGCGGCTTGTGATGACCGATTCAGGCGGTGTGCAGGAAGAAACGACCGCGCTTGGCGTTCCCTGCCTCACGCTGCGCACAACGACGGAACGCCCCATCACCTGCGAACTCGGAACAAACGTGCTGGTGCGCCCTGAAGCCGCATATATCCGCGCGGCAGTACAAACGGCATTGTTTAATGCTTCTGATAAAAATCCTGCAAAGCAAGCATCCGTACCGCCTCTGTGGGATGGACGTGCGGCAGAGCGCATTGCGAAAATCATTGTGGAGATACTCAGCGACGTGCACTAACTCACCCAATAAAACGCTTGTGCCACAACGCAAGATTCACGAGCGCGTACACCGATTTCCCATACAAGTATGTTCCCGCAGAGCGAGCATTCACAAGGCTTTTGAGTGCATCTGCCTTGAATAATCCTGTTTTTGCAAGGCTGGAGTGCAAAAGCGCGTCTTCGGCAAAACTGCGAAGCGGTGAGCGAAACCATTCGCCCACAGGCGCGGCAAAACCTTGTTTCTTGCGGTAAATAATGTCCTTCGGCAAAATGCTTTCCACCGCTTTTTTCAACAACACCTTCGATTCTCCGCCGTCTGCGAGGTAGCGCGGCACTTTCACGTGTTCGGGAATCGTCATAGAAAATTCCACTAAACGATGGTCGAGAAAGGGAACACGCGCTTCCAAGCCATGCGCCATTGTTACTTTGTCCACGCGCATCAGCAGTAATTCCGCCAAGCGGTGGCGCAATTCCACATAGGCAATGCGCTGGAGATAGTCCGCATCAGGCTTGTGGCGGAGTGCTTCGGCGTGTAAGTTTTTTGGCAAAAGGGGCGGAATGCCGCACAAATGCTGGTGCTGCGGCGCAAGATAGTGTTGCAAATGCGTTGGTGTGAAATCCGTCGCGCCGCTCCAGTACAGTTCGTTGTTTTCCGCGCCGCGCCGCAGATAATCCAGCGCGAGAAACTGCTTCGCCGCAAGCATTGGCGGGCGAGCCACGCGATATGCCGCAGTGCGAGCAAACTGCGGAAGCCGCATAAATGTTTGCCAATGCGAATGATAAAATTTCAAATCCCGATGCAGCCACGCGTAGCCCGCAAACTGCTCGTCGCTGCCCTCGCCGACCTGCACAACGATTGTGCCGCTCTTGCGCGTGAGTTCGCTGAGGAAATGAAGCGGAATGCAGACGGGGTCGCCGTTGGGTTCGTCTTCGTGCCATACAAGCCGCTCCATTGCTGCTGCCGCATCGGTGTGGTCAATCAATACTTCGTGGTGATTGGTCTTGAATAATTCCGCAACACGGCGTGCATACTGGAGTTCGTTGTATTGCTCCAATTCCTTAAAACCAACCGTGAAGGTATCAACAGGGCGCGACATCAGTTCTGCCATGAGCGCAACATTCGCGCTGGAATCAATGCCGCCGCTCAAGTACGCACCAAATGGCACATCGCTCATCATGCGGTCGCTCACGGCTTGTCGCAAAAGCCGCATCATTTCTTCCTGCGTTTCTTCGACAGTGAGCGAATATGCCGCATTCGAGGCGTTTGCTTTTTCAAGCGGATTCCAATACTCTTCAATCTCCATCGTGCCATTTTTCCGCAAACGCAGGAAATGTGCGGGTGCTAGCTTGTGAATACCAGCAAACATCGTGGATGCACCAGTCATGGAATGCGCCAGATAATTCGCCACTTCTGGCATATTCATTTCCGCGCTCACTTGCGGATGCTGCAACATTGCTTTTATTTCTGAGCCAAAAAGAAACCGTCCGCCCTGAAGCGTGTAGTAGAGCGGCTTTATGCCAATGCGGTCGCGGGCGCAAAAGAGTTCTTCGCGCTCATTGTCCCAAATTGCCAAGCCCCACATTCCCACCATTTTCTGCAAAATTCCCGCGCCCCATTCAGCAAAACCGTACAAAATAGTCTCCGTATCTGATTCAGAGCGGTATGCGTAGCCTTTTGCTTGCAACTCGGAGCGAATGCTGCGATGATTGTAAATTTCGCCATTAAACACAATCGTATAGCGTCCGTCGGGCGTGGACATGGGCTGGTGTCCGTTGGCAGAAAGGTCAATAATGGCGAGGCGGCGAAAGGCAAATCCAGCGCGGCGCGTGGGCGACATCCATTGCCCTTCGTCGTCGGGACCACGATGCGCAATTACATCACTCATACGTCTCAGCAAAGCCGCATCAATACTGGGCTGCACAGGAGCGTATTCAACAATTCCAGCAATTCCACACATAAAAAATGGGTTGAGATGAACAAGAAGGCAGATTGTATCGTGCTTGTGGCTATACTAAAAACGGGTAAAAATTGCATATCAAAAAGTGAAGGAAATGAGATGTAGTCCACCTTTGAGGTGGACTACATCTAAAGCACCAAATCTTTTTTAGTATACATCTGCTGTGAGGCGTAAAAATACAAAAATATGCGTGAACTATTGATGAAATCTTGCTTTCAAGCATTCAGCTAAAAAATGCTCAATAAAACACAAAAGCCGCTTCACAACACGCTTTCTGGCGTAGAGTTTTGCGGCTTCAAAAATCACATTATGCTACAAAAGCGTGTGCAGATGCGGCTTTCGAGCTTCATATTTCAACCTTCATACTTTCTTCAAAACCCAATGCGTGCTTGCGGGACAAGCCCACGAATGCGCTCAATTTCAAGGGTTTGCATCGGATTTTTGCCGATGCTGAGTTGCTGAAGTTTGCTGAGTTTGGCAATTTCTGCTGGCAAGGTAATAAGTTCGTTGTAGGCGACGTTGATAGCGACAAGGTTTTGGCAAAATCCAATGTCCGTCGGAAGAGCAAGCAAGCGGTTTCCACGAAGTATCAGCACTTGCAAGTTCGCATTTTCGCTGATTTCATTTGGAATTTTGCTGATAAAATTATTCCCAAAGTCCAGCATTTCCAACGCGCCGAGTTTGGTGATAGATTGCGGAAATGTCTCAAATTCATTGCTGACAAGCGTGAGATTTTTCAGCGCGATAAGTTGAGCGAATTTCTGGGGCAAGAGCTTCAAGAAATTGCTGCTGGCATCGAAGTTCTCCAAGCTGGAAAGCTCGCCAATACTTGTGGGAAGCTCCGAAAGGCGATTTTTGCTTACGTCCAAATCGCGCAAGAGCAACAATCCTTGCAAGCTGTCGGGCAGAGATTTGATACGGTTTTTGCCCGCGCTGAGTGTGCGGAGTTTGCTGAGATTGCCAATCAGTGCCGGAAGCGCGGTGAGCTTGTTGTTGCGCACGACAAGCGTTTGAAGTTTTGAGAGCTTGCAAATCTCATCGGGCAAGGTTTGAAGCTGATTTGAGCCGAGTTCAAGTTGCTGCAATTTCGGAAGCGAGCCGATTTCTGCTGGAAGCGTGTAGAGCTGATTGCTACTGAGGTCGAGCGTGAGAAGATTCTGCAAATTTTTGATGTCCGCCGAAAGCTGCGTGAATTTGTTGCTGCTCAGGCTCAAATCCTGCAATTCGGTCAAGCTAAAAAGCTCTGCGGGAATTGTGGCAAAGCTGTTTCCAGCAATATCCAGCACTTGCAAGGTTTTGAGCTGCGTTACGACCATCGGAAACTCGACGAGTTTATTGCTGGCGATGTTTAGTGAGCGCAGTTTTTTCAAATTATTCAGGCTATCGGGCAGTTTCTTGATTTGATTGAACAGCACAGTAATACTTTCCAAATTTGTCAAGCTGCACATTTCTGGGGGCAAAGAATCAAGATTGTTGAAACTGAGGTCGAGGTGCTGAAGATTTTTCAATTTCCCAATGCTTGCGGGAAGTTCGGTAAGCATTAAGCCACTTAAATTCAAGCGGATAACCTTTTCTGGCGTAAGCAAAGCACGCTCAAGCGAGCGAAACTCTGTTGGCGCGGTGCTAGACTTTGCCGACGGCAAGGAGCTTTGCGCCTGTGCATCCTCCGTGCGAGCAATGATGCTGCTTCCAAGAAGGCAGCAGAACGCCAATGCGCGAATAGCATTGGAAAAGAAATGCGGGGTTTGATTCCAACGGCGAAGCATAGTGGTAAAGAAGAGTGTTGAAAAATATGATGCACTGCGTTTCAATGCAGATTCTTTTTCAAAAAACGTGCCAGCAATCGTGGCAATGAACACTATTTGTCAAAACGTAGATTTTATCAGCCCTTGAGCGGTTTTTCGCTTTCCTTTGGATAATAATATTTTTTCTAAAATGAGACATTTTCAGCGTATGCGCAACAATGATTTTTCGTTACTGGTCAGGACTCCGCAATAAAGAAGGAACGCAGATGAAGATGATTGAATAGATGAAGATGATAGCGTGAATATGCCCAGACATTTGATTTTTTCTGTTTTTCATCATCTTCATCAATCTAATCATCTTCATCTGCGTCCAAAAAATCATAACCTGACCAGTCACGATTTTTCCTGCTCGGATATTTACTTCTTCGGCTCTCCCGCTTTGGGCTGAAGATTTGCTGGCGCGGTCGTTTTCGGTGCATTATCGCTTTGCAACGCGGTTACTTGCTTTTTGAGCAGGTCGAGTTCGCGTCGAAGCGTCTGCACGGCTTCTTTGCTGATGTTGCTGAGAAGTTCGCTTTGTGTCGCAATCTCTTTTCGTTTTGCTTCCACGTCGGTTTTCAGATTGGCAAGATATTCATTTTTCGTGCTGAGGTCGTTGCGCGAAGCCTCCAAGGCAAGACGTAGCGAGGCTATAGTATCATTGCGGTCTTGCAGCATTTGCGTGAGCGAGGACACTTCTGTTTTCCGCATCGCCAGTGCGCTATCGCGTTGAGCGATTTCCATGCGGCGCGTAACAAGCGTGGCTTGGAGCGTGGTAACGTTAGTATTGAGATTCGCAATATCGGTTTTGCGAGCAGCGAGGTCTGCCGAGAGAGAATCTATCTGCTTTTCGCGGTCATTCACCGTCGCTTTGAGTTTTTTAATGCTGCGGTCTTGGTCGGTATTTTCTTTGCGGTAGCCATCCAATTCCTTCGCACACTTCGTGGCAAGCTCGCTCATGCGGTTCAACTGCGATTGGCAATCCTGCGCTTGCACCGAAACGGCAATGCCGACAAATGCAATGAAACTGAGGGCTAAAAATTGAGACAATGTTGATTTCATACGGTTTGGAAGTGATTCAAGGTGAAACAAATTTTTGAGGCAATAACGCTTGGAGGGCGCATGGAGCTTGCTTCGCAAAAATCGTACCGAAATCGTACTATACTAAAAATGGGTAAAAACTACACATCGAAACGTGAAGGAGTTGAGATGTAGTCCACCTTGAAGGTGGACTATATCTGAAGCAACAAACCCTTTTCAGTATAACATTGTTCCACAAACGCTATTCCAATGCCTGCGCAAGGTCGGCAATCAAATCTTCGTAATGCTCTAATCCGACTGAAAGGCGCAACAAACCTCGTGGCGTGGGCGATTCGGGACCTTCCACCGATGCGCGATGCTCAATCAGGCTTTCCACCGCACCAAGACTGGTTGCGCAGGTAAAAAGTTTCACTTTGCCGCACACCGCAATCGCTGCATCCCATCCGCCGGCAACCTCGACCGAGAGCATCCCGCCAAACCGCGCCATTTGGCGTTTCGCAAGCTCGTGGAAGCGATTTTCTGCCAATCCTGGATAATGCACTTTTTCAATGTTTGGATGTGCTGCGAGAAACTGCGCAATTTTTTCAGCATTATCGCAATGCGCCGCCATGCGCTGCGGCAAGGTCGAAATGCTGCGCAGCACGAGCCAGCAATCAAAGGGCGACGGTACCGCACCTGCTACTTTTTGATAGACTTTCAAACGTTCAAAAATTGCACCACGTTCCTTCAAAACCAAGATTCCACCAAGCACGTCGCTGTGTCCAGCGAGATATTTGGTGGTGGAGTGCATCACAATATCGCAACCCAAATCAAGCGGCTTTTGCAGGAGCGGCGTTGCCCACGTATTGTCGCAAACGCAGATTGCACCTGCTGTGTGGGCAATTTCTGCAACGGCGGCAATGTCGGTGAGAAACACGCCTGGATTCGAGGGCGTTTCCGTCCAGACAAGGCGGGTATTGGTCTGCATGGCAGCGCGGACGGCATCGAGATTGCTCATATCCACAAAACTCGCTTGCAAGCCCCATCCAGCGTAGAGTTCGGTTAATTGTCTGCGCACGGCAAAGTAGCAATCGGCGGGCGCAAGCACGTGGTCGCCAGACTGTAAGCCATGAATCACCGCCATAATAGCCGCCATGCCGCTTGCAAAGGCAATACCTGCCGCGCCGTTTTCCATGCCCGCAACGCATTCCTCCAATGCCGCACGGTTCGGATTGTCGTAGCGCGAGTAGAGGAACTGCTCGTAGCTGCTGTCGGGCGCGTGTTCAAAGGTTGTGGAAAGAACAATCGGCGGCGCGACGGCTTTGGTCGTGGGGTCAATGCGTCGTCCAGCATGGATGGCGTGTGTTTGTGGGTGCATGATGGGTGTGTGTACTTGAGGAAGTGTGTGATGTGTGCTGTACCAAGCACATTTTTCAAGACCGACAAATTTTTAGACCGAAAGGACGAGAAACAAAAATGCCCAACTATCGGGGGGATGTGATAGCTAGGCATGCAGCATAAAGAGGGTTTCGGCGTTGAGACCGAAGAGCGGGAAACGAGACTCGAACTCGCGACATTAACCTTGGCAAGGTTACGCTCTACCAACTGAGCTATTCCCGCTTAAATTTTCAAATACTTTTTTACTGTTGTCTTTGCGGACTTTGTTGTAGCTATGCGCAAGACTTTTGTTAAAGAAGCGACACGAAAATAGGGATTTTGGTAATACTATGCAAATTTTTTTTGATTATTTTTCTCAAATTTTCTTTGTTGCTTTTATACAAAATGTGCCTCAAAGCGTTGTTGGCAAATAAGTTGTACGTCAGAAAAATTTGGCAAAAAAAGTGTATTTTTTTTTGCTTCTTCGTAAAGCGAGGTAACGGCTTTATCCTGAATGCCGCAGGGAATGATGTGCGAAAATTCAGCTATGTTGTTACAAACATTGAGTGCGAAACCGTGCGACGTAACCCAACGCGAGCAGTGAAGCCCAATGGCGCATATTTTTCGTGCATCTTCCAGCCAAATTCCCGTCAAACCCTCCACGCGCCCGCCTTTCAAGCCAAATGCCGCAATCGTTTCGATGACACATTCCTCAATTTCGCGGAGAAACCAGTGTAAATCAGGCGTGTAGTCCGTGAGGCGAAATAATGTGTAGCCGACAAGCTGCCCCACGTTGTGCAAAGTTGCATCGCCACCGCGATTGATGTCCACCACCTGAATCCCGCTCCGTTGCAGACTTTCATCATCCGCCAGCACATTTGCACGGCTTCCCGCCTTGCCAATAGTAATCACGCTCGGATGCTGGCAAAAAACAAGCGTACTATCGCGCTCACCTGATTGAATCAGGGCTTGGAGCGTTTTCTGGCGTTCCCATGCGGCGTGGAATTCAATCATTCCCCAATCTTCTATGTGGAGCATTTGGTTTGTGGTACAGGTTGTTGAGGTGAAATTGCGCCACAGAGGACACAGATTTTACAAACAAACAGGAACAACACTTACTCATGGCGCGAATCCAGCTTGTCCTTATACCACGCATACATCCGCGTAATGCCTTCTTCTAAGCCGATGCTTGGCACAAATCCCGTGAGTGCCTTGATTTTACTGGTGTCGGGGCTGCGTCGGGCGGGCGAGCCAGGCGTGTCGGGAAGCTCGTTCAGCGTGATTGTTTTTCCCATGACGCTGGCAACGGTTTTCACCAAATCACGTATTGAGATTTCCTGCTCCGAGTTGCCGATATTGATGATTTCGCCTTGTGTTGCGGTATGTTCTGTAACGAGAATGGTGGATTTGACCGCATCGTCAATGTAGCAAAAAGCGCGTGTGTGCGAGGGCGAAGCAACGTCAATGATAGCATTCTCACTCTCCGCACTTTTATCCCGAATTTTCAGAAACATTTCTGGCAACACGTGTAAATATCCCATGCGCGGACCATAGACATTGTGATAGCGCACGACCGTAAAAGGAATGTTGTACAAGCGTCCGTAATTGAAACAAATGGATTCGCCGTACATTTTACTCAGCATATATGTTGTGCGCGGCGAAGTGATGTCGTCGAGCGTCAAATGCTCGGTTTCGGGCGTGGGAACGGTGATGCCGAAGTGTTTGAGCGTTCCAGCGTAAATTTCGCTTGTGCTGGAAAAAAGAATGCGCTTCAGATTCGGTAATTGCTTGGCATATTCAAACAAATACAAGGTCGAAATTGCATTCACATACAAGACTTTATCGGGCTTTTCCATAACGTTGCGCACACCGATAACTGCCGCTAAATGATAAATGTACTCAAAGTTTTTCGGCAAGGTTGCGAAGAACGCCGCATCGGTAACATCGCCTTGAATAAACTGCACATTGGGGCGGTCAAGAATCTCCTGCAAGTCAGCATCCACGCGCCCGCGAGCGAAATTATCGACGAGCGTAATGGTGTTCGTTGGATGTTCCGACAGCGCACGAGTAATGGCGTGTCCGATGAAACCCGCGCCGCCAGTGATAAGAATGTTTGTTTGAGTGTTTGGCAAAGAAATCTCCTTCTTTCTGTAAGTTGTAACTGGTCAGGTCTCAACAATGAAGAGGGGACGCAGATGAAGATGATTGAATGGATGAAGATGATATTGATAAAAAAAAATCAGAGCGTGAATGC
>RDXM01000069.1 GCA_004292595.1 Candidatus Kapaibacterium sp.
TGCCTTACGGCTCTACTGGGACAATCCAAGACTCATTACTCGGCTCACAGCTTATTCATGGATACGAAAAGCACCAAAATACAATTAAAATGGTATTACTAGCTTTCTCGGCATTTTCCCACATACATTTCTTCGCCACAGGAACAGGAGAAATCTCCACGCCTACGTTACCGAAGTCAGAAGAAGCCTAAATCCAGTACAAGCGCAAACACTCTTGCTTGACAATATCTGTGGAAGTCTCAAAAGCAGGAAGAATAAAGAACATTGAGAACGTGAAAAATGTGCATTCTCATCTCAAATTTTTGGGGATAAGTACAAAAAATGCCCATCCTGAATATGGGGATGATGCTTTTTGGAGGCATATTTTCCCCTAAAAACATCCTGAATATGGGGTGGTCTGAGCATTCAAATAGGGGTCATTCATCCTGAATATGGGGTGGTATCTGCAAAAACTCATCCTGTAACAGGAGATGTTTGAAAAAAAAATGAGCAGCTATCCTGAATATGGGGATTTTTCTCAAATGGCATTTCCTGAATACGGGGATTTTACAATACTTATGCACATTATGTGTGTGGAAAATCTCCTTATGAGACACAATCGCCATAAAGCGCAACGAAACATCACCGTTTTCAGGAAGCGGTTTTTCAATTTTCATCCTGAATCGGGGGAGGTTTCATCCTGAATCGGGGGAGGTTTCATCCTGAATCGGGGGATACTTCAGGCATTAAAACCTTTAGGAACAACAACTTGCGGTCACCCAAAACTCTTAAAACTACCAAAACTATTTAAATTCTTAAAACTCATTTTTGGTAATTGTACGACTTCCTCTATGTGTGGATAACTGTGAATAAGACACGCACACAATCTACTCATACATTCCTCTGCGCTGCCTTTGGCAAAGATAAAAATCAATCAAACATTGCACGGTCATCTATGGATTCTTGTGGTATTGTCATGCACAGCAAAACGGTTTTTTACTTATGTATTTTAACTCTTTTTGATACCCCTCACTTCCTTGAAAACAATGTTTTTAGATAATTTTCTATAAAATTTATTGTATTTTACAAGCTGTCAATCAAGCATCACGTCTTGTTCCGATGCTGTTTTGCTACTGAAACACTGAATATTCCTCACTTCATACTCTTACACTACTGTACAATGGCTAAAAAAACTGCGGAGACATCACCGTTTTCAGGATTTGCGCGTTTGGGCGAATTTGTTGCCCTTGACTTTGAAACAACTGGCTTGAATCCAAAAGAAGATATGATTATCGAAGTTGGTGCGGTGCGATACCGCGCTGGACAAGAAGTAGAGCGTTTTTCCACGCTTGTCAATCCAGAACGCAAGTTATCGCTTGAAATCGCTCAATTAACGGGCATTCAGCCTGAAGAGCTGAAAAGCGCACCAAACCTAACAAGTATGGCAAACAAGCTCTATGCTTTTTTAGGTGATTCTCCCATCATGGCGCATAATGCGGACTTTGAGCGAAAGTTTCTGCAATCGCTTTTTGGTGAAGACTACTTGCCCAAAATGATGGATTCCTGCCATTTGCTGGCATACGTCTATCCGTTTGCGCCAACGCTGAGTTTGGAGTATTTCATTCGGCAATTTGGCATTCGAGACCACGAGCATCATCGCGGCTTGCAGGACGCATTGGATATGGTTGAGGTCGTGCGCCATGTTGATGAAGCATTGAACGAAGCATCGTTTGCCGAGCCATCTGCAATTATTGAACATTACTTTGAAAAAACGGAAGTCTGGGGCTGGAAGCCACTATTTGTCGGGCGTTTTCCAGACAATCAACATTTTTACAACGGCGACCTCCCTGCTCTGCGCAATTTCCGTTCGCAATTTGCAGAACAAGAACGCCCCGCGCTCGAAGCGCGTCTCAGCACAGCACCGATGCGGCTTTCAGAGGCAGAATTTTTCAAATCAGAGTACAAACAATATCAATTACGCGATTCTCAGCAAAAACTAGCGCAGAAAGCCGCACAAATCCTCAATGATGGCGGTATTTATGTGGCAGAAGCTGGCACAGGTACGGGAAAAACACTTGCGTATCTCACAGCAACACTCGCCTCGCTTTCGACGACGAATGAAAGTCCTGTTGTCGTTTCCACGCACACGAAGGCATTGCAAAATCAGTTCTTGGAGCAGGAATTACCGCGCTTGCAGCGACTATTTGCAACGCCAGAATTGAAAGCGGTTGTGTTGAAAGGCATGAATAATTACGCTTGTCTGAGGAAGATTCGAGAAATCATGCCGCTTTTCGACGGCTATATGTACGCCGACAACGAAAAAGAACTGTATTCTGCCGCTTTCCTCACGCGCTGGATGCTGGCGACAAATGAAGGTGAAATTGAGGAACTGCCGCGTCCATTGCACGAATTCCCCGTCATACAAGCAGTGGCGCGGGATGCACGGGCAGATTACCGCGACTGCAATCGCCAAGAGTGTAGCTTTTTTGAGCAGTGTTTATTTTTCCGAAAACAGTGGGAAGCCGCATCAGCACACATTTTGGCGGTGAATCACTCGCTCTTGCTCACCTATCCAAAATCATATCCCGAATTTGACCGCCTCGTGGTGGATGAAGCCGACGAAATCGTGCAGGAATCTATCGAAGCCTTCAGCGATGTGGCTGCACACAGCACCATGTTTGACTTTCACCGCTTTATGAGTGGCGAAGATGGCGTATTGAAACGGGTTGCCGATGAGGTGCGCTTGGTAGCGCGGTCAGCGTCGCAATCGCCCCAAACAGCAGCAAGTAAGCGGTCTTCACTAGATGACCTTGCTGTCAGCGATATGCAACTGATGTTAGAACGTTTTTCGCAATCACTTGCCCGCTTGGGTATGGTGATGAGCATGATTCGTGGCGAAGAGTTTTTTGTAATTCAAGCAACGCTCGAAGACCAACGTATTTCTGCCACGTCGCGGCAACAAATCATTGCCGAAGCAGAGAATTTGCGCATCATTTCTACGGATATGTTGAATGCGGCAGAAAAATTCCTGAAAGCCGCATTACGACTCATTTCTTCTGCCGAAGAAGTCCCGACGGTGAAAGAATTGCAGAGCCGCTTGAAGGATGCCGAAAAATTCCATCAAACATTGAAATTATTTTTAGAGCAAGATACCGACAAAGCCGCACTATATATGCGTATTGACCGCAATGACTGGGCGTTTGTGGCAACGCCCTACAATATTGGTGAACGCTTTGCGGAAGCTATTTTGAAACCTCGTTTTGCAGCAGTTTTTACATCGGCAACTATCTCCAATACCCGCGATATGAGTGACTTTTTGCGCGGAATTGGCACACATACGCTAGAACACCAAACCTCTACAAGCCGCTTCAAATCTCCCTTTGATTACAAAAGAAATTCTAAAATTGTTTTCCTGAAAAACTTTGTTCCCAACAACCACTTCGATTTTGCGCGGCTTTCAGCAGAATTTATTTTGAATGCCGCAGAAACACTGGGTGGGCGAACACTTGTGCTTTTCACCAGCAAAGAACGTCAGCGCAAGGTACACGAATTACTTTTTCCAATGCTCCGCGAGCAAGGAATGGAGCTGATTTCGCACGGTATCACACAAAATTCGCAGCACAAATGCGTGGAGCAGTTCAAATTCTCGAAAAAGGCTGTTCTGATGGGCGCACGCGGGCTGTGGAAGGGCGTGGATATTCCGGGTGATGATTTGCAGTGTTTAGTCTTGGAAAAAATGCCCTACGCCGTTCCAAACCCCTTTACCAAAGGTTTACAGGAACTCTTGGTAAAACAATATCAAGGTGATGCGTTGGAACGTGGCGAAACACCAGATTTGAAACGGTGTTCACAAATGGCGTGGAACGACGTTGATAAACCGCTCATGTTCCAAGCGTTTCGGCAGATGTTTGGTCGCCTGATTCGCACGGAAACCGATAAAGGCGTGATGTTTGTGTTGGATTCGCAACTGCAAGGAAGTACGCTTTCCCCGCGCCACAAGCAGCTTTTGGAGCTTTTGCCCGATGTTGCCTACGGCTTGGCAACGCCAGAACAAGCACTGAGGGAATTGAACTTTTTGCGGTAAACAAATCACTGACAAACAATGATTATTGCCAATCCCATCTACGACGTAGTATTCAAGCGGCTTATGGAGAATGAGTCCGTTGCAAAGTTCTTTATTGGAACGTTGTTGGATATTACGATTGAAGCTATTGAAGTGCAGCCGCAAGAGTTTACTTTTCTCAAAGACCTCGACCCGAATGACCCCGCAATACGCAAGTTTGCGGAGGAAAAAATCCGTGAGCGACTTTCTATCAATGTTTTCCGCTTAGATTTTATTGCGACGGTCAAGACCGAGAATGGTGAGCGCAAGAAAATTCTCATTGAAATTCAAAAAGCGAGAAACCCGATTGATGTGATGCGCTTTCGGAATTATCTCGCCGAGCAGTACAAAAAAGAGGATGTGATTGAGAATGAAAAAATCGCGCTTCCCATCACGACCATTTACATTCTCGGTTTTTCCTTGCCAGAGATTGAAACGCCGTGTATCAAGGTACAGCGTACTTATCACGACCTTATCAACAAAACTAACATTACGACCAAAAGTGAATTTATTGAAAAGCTGACGCATGATTGCTTTGTCGTGCAGGTGGAGCGCATCACCGACCGCTATCAAACACGCTTGGACAAACTTCTGAGTATTTTTGAACAGCAGCATTTCACGGATGACCGAAGTATCATCAAAAATTACCGCCATACGCCAGACTTAGAAGAAATAAAAACAATGACCGATATTCTGCATCACGCAGGCACTGACCCAGAAAAGCGGAAACAGCTAGAAATAGAGCAAGAAGCATGGCGCACTATCAATGCGATGTTTGGCGAAAAGGAACAATCCTATTTGAAACAATTAGCGGAGAAAGACCAGACTATTAGCGAAAAAGAAAAAGCTCTGAGCGAAAAAGAAAAAGCTCTGAACGAGAAGGATAAACAAATTGCAGAGCTTTTGAAAAAACTGAATGAGCGAGGATAATTCGCCTCTCTTGCTATTTTTCCGCACTCTGTTTTCGTACATCAGCATAGCCCGTCATTTCCACATAACCATAGCCAGAAAGTACGGTATTTCCTTGTTTCCCAGCAATTTTTACTGCACCTTCCCAATACCGTACCGAAACGTTTAATTCTTGGTTTTGCACAAGGGGCGTAAGACGGAACTCCATATTCTGCGCGGGTAAGCGAATATTCCATGTTGCTGGGTATTCCCCGCCCTGTGGACTTTTCCAACTTCCCTCAGGAGTGAGTATAACTTCACGACGAAAAATAGTCGTGGAAGAACCATTTTGTGCTACAAGTACGCCTTTACTTGTTGGGTCTGATTGTCCGTTTTTATTGCGAATTTGATAAAACATAAACTCTCGCCCATCGTCAAAATGTAGAGCGAACCAGTCCCAGCCTACCTGTTGCTTGGAAAGCGCACTCGTACTCCACTCACGGTCGAACCAACTTGTTCCTGTTACCTGAGCAGAATCACCATCTGCAAGCCTCACTATTCCTTGTGTTTTCAGCCGTGTGAGCGAGTAATAATACGACGCATTTCCAGCATCCTCGCTTTTCGCACTCAATCCCTTATCACCTTGCAAAACCACAGGTTTGATGCTATCAAGCAACAAATCCAGCTCCACGCCTTGCTCTACAGCTCGAAGGCGCAAGGGAAAAATGGAAGAATTTTGTGGTTTGTTTGCATCAGACGATGCAGACCAATCATGCAACCACACGCGAAAATGCGGTGTGGAATCGAGCTTGCAGCCAGCTAATCCATTTGCTACGCGGCTAAATTTCTCGAATGAGTAAAACTTCTCTGTTTCAACATCCGTAATGGTAAAATGCGCCATAAAGATTTGACGCGCTTTCCAAGTATTGTTATTGATATTTTTAGGTAATGAATCAGGAGCGATATTTGGCGCAAGTGCTGTGCGAAAAAAAGTAAGTTGATAACCAAAGCGTCTGCCCGTGCGAGTTTGGAGATTGCCAGTAAAATACCACCATTCAGTTTTGTAGTCGTCATGCGGCGCGTGGTCTTGTGGAAAGACAAAAGGGCGTGGTGCGAGAACTCGCTTGTAGGCATCATCAATACTTGCGTTTGAGCCAAGTGCGTCGCTCACAGCAATACTGCCCTGTACATCAGCACGACTGGGCTGGGCAAGGAAATATGCAGCGAAGAGTGTTCCGCAACAAAGTATGGCGATGAAAATTATACGAAGCATTTTTTTAAGAAATTGTAGCAGAAAGAGTGGTGAGCGCAGCCTCACTTTCACAAAGACTATCAACGAGCATGTTTATTTTGCTTCTTTGCTGCAAGGGGCATTTTTGCTAGATTGCGGGCTACAATTCATTGCTGATGCTACAGACAATTTTTCAAATACCTCAACCCAATGAGTATTCAATCACGTTCATACGAATCCGCTCAAGAATCCATTCAATACTCGCTTCGGCAAACACAACGCGCAAGCCGCACCATTGCTGCATTGTCTGAAGAGCGCATCAATGCTATCTTGCAGGACGTTGCCGATAGTGCGCTCAAAGAAACAGCCTTCATTCTTGCGGAAAACAAGCGTGATTTGGAGCGAATGCCAGAAACTGACCCCAAATATGACCGCTTAAAATTGACGGAAGAGCGCATTGCATCTATCGCGGCGGATATTCGCAAGGTGGCTGGACTGTCTTCCCCACTTGGCAGTATTTTGGAGAAAAAAACGCTCGAAAATGGCATCAACCTTGAGAAAATTAGCGTTCCGATGGGTGTAATTGGGATTGTCTATGAAGCGCGTCCGAATGTAACATTTGATGTATTTGCGCTGTGCTTGAAAGCTGGAAGCGCGTCGGCACTGAAAGGCGGCAGCGATGCGGAATTTTCCAATAAGGCAATTATTTCGCTTATTCACAAGGTTCTCGAAAAGCATGGAATTACGCCGTTTGCGGCGAATCTTCTTCCTCCAGACCGCGAATCCACAAGTGCAATTCTAAATGCTGTTGGATTTGTCGATGTTATTATTCCTCGCGGTTCGCAGGGATTGATTGATTTTGTCCGCCAAAATTCGCGTGTTCCCGTCATCGAAACAGGTGCAGGAATTGTTCATATTTACTTCGATGCAAGTGGTGATGCGGCTTTAGGGGCAAATGCCATTTTTAACAGCAAAACTCGCCGTGTAAGCGTCTGCAACGCGCTTGATACCGTGATAATCCACCGAGAGCGGCTTCAGGACTTGTCTGCGCTTGTTCAAAAGTGTGCTGAGAAAAATGTACAAATTTTTGCTGATGACGAAGCAATACAAGCCTTGAACGGCTCATATCCTGCATCATTACTCGCTCCAGCTGAACCTGTGCATTTTGGAACGGAATTTTTGGATTACAAAATGAGCATAAAAACGGTGGGAAATCTTGAGGAAGCACTCGACCACATTGCCGAATACAGTTCCAAGCACAGCGAAGCCATTATCGCAAGCAATGAAGCGGTTCAGGAGCAGTTTTTGCGAAGCGTGGATGCGGCAGTTGTCTATGCAAATACTTCCACAGCCTTCACTGATGGCGGGCAGTTTGGCTTGGGTGCGGAAATTGGTATTTCTACCCAAAAACTCCACGCGCGAGGTCCGATGGCACTCCGTGAGATTACGAGCTACAAATGGCTTGCTCGCGGATCGGGACAGGTGCGGAGCTAATCAATTTTACCAAATCCCCGTCCTACCGCTCCAAAGCGGTAGAACGGGTTTCACGGTACTACTTCAACGTGTTTTTATTCACTTCTCAGCGCGTTCACTGGATTCGTCTGCGATGCCCGCCACGCCTGCCCTGCAACCGTAATAAATGCTATCGCCACTGCTGCTGCACCAGCACTGGCAAATATCCACCATGATAATTCCACACGATACGCAAAATCTTGAAGCCATTTGCCAGAAGCCCAGTATGCAAGCGGTGTTCCAATAACAATGGCGATTCCAACGAGTTTCAAAAAATCCTTTGACACAAGCGTAATAATACTTGCTGCGGATGCACCCAATACTTTACGAATCCCAATTTCTTTTGTGCGTGCAAGCATCATCATTGCTGAAAGTGCGAACAAACCAAGGCATGAAAGTACGATGGCAAGACCTGAACCAGTCATAGTGAGCGTGGTTAGGCGTGTTTGAGACTGGTATTGTCGTTCAATGTTTTCATCCAAAAACGAACCTTGCCACGGCACATCTGGCGAAACCTGTTGCCATGCGGTTTTGAGCGCGTTCATTGTTTCTTCTACATTGCTTGGGCGAATTCGGACAAAAATGTAGCGAATCTGGTCAATCGGAATAGCAAACATCACGGCTGGGCGAAGTGGACGGCGCAATGATTCAAAATGAAAATCCTTCACCACGCCAGCAATGGTCAGCATTTTCGTCGTATCGGGAGCTTGAATAAGTGGGAAATTTACCAAAGCCTGTGGCGAATATTCACCCGTACCATTTGAGAGTGTTTTTTGCTCTGCTGGAGGGAGCAAACTCCAAATCTGGCGTGCCATTGACTCATTTATCACAAGTGATTGCGTTGTATCAGCAGTCATGAATTTCTCTGAAAGTGTTCGTCCCGCAACAAGTGGTATTTTCATAGTTTCGGGATAATCGAAATCAACGCGCAACAACGACATTTTGAGAATACCGCCGCGAAACGTGGAACCAGAATTGCTTGTATGGTCAGAACCGTCCAACCCGCGCCCAATGGGCTTTGCCGAGCCGCTCATTCCCACAATATCTGTGCGGCTTGCAAGCATGGCTTTGTACCTCCTGAGTGTAGCTTGCCCAAGAGCATCATTGCCCACAGGTATCATCAGCACTTGCTCGCGGTCGAATCCCAAACTTTTGGTATGCAGAAAATTCGTTTGCTGCCGCACGACAAGAGTTGAAGCAATCAGAGCAACGGCAATGCTGAATTGTACGACAACAAGTGCGCTCCGCACACGGCGTGGAGACTGACCTCGTAGGGCATCCTTCAGGGCGGTGGCAGCTTCAAAGCTCGAAATGTGAAAGGCTGGGTACGCACCTGCTAGAATACCCACCAAAACAAGCCCCGCAAGGACTCCACCAATAAACATCCAATTCTCCACAAGCTGAAACGCCAATTTTTTTCCCATCGCTGCATTAAAAACGGGCAAAAATACTTCTGCCAAAACAAGGCTCAGGATAGTTGCTACGACAACAACGAGCAATGCTTCTCCCAAAAACTGGACGACAATATTGTGCTTGCTCGCGCCAAGCGATTTCCGCACACCAACTTCTTTTGTCCTCACGACCGAGCGAGCAATGGAGAGGTTTATGAAGTTGATGCAGGCTATCAAAACAATAAATAGACCAACTCCGCCCAGTGCAATCACGAAGTTTTTTGCAGAAGAATTTGGCTCAATAATAGTATTGAAATGAATATCGTCAAGAGCTTGCAAGCGTGGTTCGATGTATTTTCCACGTGCACTTGGCTTTACGCCTGTTTTCTTGCGGTCGCTGATGTCTTCTGTGTAATGCTGTTCGGCAAATTTCGTAAGTTTTGGCTCCAGCGAAACAGCATCCACACCACTTCGGAGCTGCACGAACACATCATGATTCCAGCTATTCCATTGGTCTTTTGCTTTTTGATAATTCCGTTGCTGCTCGAAACGCACAACCG
>RDXM01000070.1 GCA_004292595.1 Candidatus Kapaibacterium sp.
CAGAGCCAGTGTACCAGAAGCCCAAAAAACGTGGGCGACCGAAAAAACAGGTCAAGAACGAATAATGTTCATACTCCACGCTTGAGTGGGGTGCGACCGGTTGTAAGCGGTTTGTACAATAATTTTACTGTGAATTTTAAAAAGTGTGAGGCTCTTACTAATGGCGTAAATTCAAATACACGACTAAATTTCTTTAGTAGTGGCACAGACATTCTTGTCTGTGAGTGTTAGTACGGGTTTCAGGCTAGGAACACAGACAAGAATGTCTGTGCCACTACAGGCTGGATACACCTTTTATGTATGGATTTTGTCGCTTACTACCAGCATAAATACGTGCTTTTCTACATTAATTCCGCATACTGCCGCCACAAAAAGTACACGGCAAAAGCAATCATAAACGTTCCGTAGATGCGCTCCAGTGTTTGATTGCGCAAGCGAATCGCCGCCTTTGCGCCCAGAAACGATGCGGGTGTGGAGGCGAGGGCAAGTACCAATGCAGCTTTCCAGTCGATATGCCCCAAATACCAGTGTCCGAGCGTTGCGGGAATGGAGAGAAGTGCCACACAAAAGAGCGAGGTTGCGGTTGCTTGTTTGAAGCGCATTCCGCAGAGGCGAACAAAGAGCGGCACCATGACTAAGCCGCCGCCAATAGCAAGAAAACCAGCGAGAAAACCAGCGATGATGCCGATTACAACGAATATTGTCGGCGAGACTTTTTTCGCTTCGGTTTGTTCTTGCAAGAGCCACGAGCGCACAAAAAAAGTAACGCCCACAAGCATCATAAAACAGCCTGTGAAGAGCATCATTCCTTGCCCGCTTGCAAATGTCGTGAGCCATGTTCCGAGCAAATTTGCCGGAAGCGCACCTGCAATCACGAAGCGCACAACGCTAAAATCAATCAGCTTTGCCTTGTAATACGCTACTGTTCCCGATACCGCCGAAGGAAACGCGGTCGGAAGCGGCGTTGCCAAAGCCAGCATTGGCGGCATTTCTACCAATATTTTCAAGAGCGGCGTAGCAATGAGCGCACCGCCGATGCCGAATAACCCTGCGCTAAAGCCGATAAGTCCGCCAATACCCAGTATAATTGCGTACCACATGGAGTATTCCTCTGAAATAGATAAAAAAAACGCTCAAAAGCCGCACACAATCACGCTTTCGGCAGTTCTAAAATAAACATCGCGCCGTTGCCTGTTTCCGATTCGCACCATACGTTGCCATTCATTGCTTCCACCATTTTTTTTACAATGCTCAAGCCCAGACCAGTGCTGTGTTCGCCGCCCGTCGGCTGTGCAGAAAGGCGAGCAAATTTGCCAAAAAGTTTTTTCATATCGCTCTCGGAAATTCCTGGACCTTCGTCCTGCACTTCGAGGCGGATGGTTGCTGGTTTTTGGTTGGTGTTGTTTGGCAAAGAGCTATGATGAGTTGTTAGCCGAATGTACACGTTTTTGCCGTGCGGCGAGTATTTGACGGCATTGGAGATGATATTTTCAAACACTTGCATTGCTGCCGATTCATCCGCCAAAACCAGTACTGAAGCGGTATTGAAGGTAGAGTGCAAGCGGATATTTTTCGCATTTGCATCGGATTGGTATTGCTCAGTAATGCTTTGCAAGATTGGTACAATGTCAAGCTCAACAATACAAAACTGCATCGCGCCATCTTCTAAGCGATTCATGTCCAAAAGATTGGTGACCAAATCAAGCATTCTGTCGGCTGTGCGTACAATTTTTCCCGTTATTTCTGGCACTTGCTCTTGTTCCACGTATCCATTTTGCACAAGGTCGGCAAGGCTGCGCACCGCACCAATAGGGTTTTTTAAGTCATGGGCGACAATTCCCATGAGTTCATTTTTTTCATTATTGAGCGTTTTCAAAGATTCATTTTGCTCTTGCAACTTGGTGTTGATAATCTCAATTTCTGTTGCTTGCTGCTCCAAAATATCTTGGCGATGAAGCAATTCAGCATTCAAGGCATCCGTCTCAAGGTTAAGCTGAACAACGGTATTGCGCTCTTTTTCCACCAATTTTCGCTGCCGAAAGGCTTCGACGGTGGTACGAAAAAAAAGTGTGCCAACTGCACCTAACACCACTGCTATCAACAGTGTGGCAATGCGGGCTTCGCTCGCAAAACGGATATTGTCGGTGGGCAACACCACCATGTTCATCACCGTCCAGAAACCAGCCACCATTACTGCAAAGATAAGAGCTTGGATGCGCGGCGGCAACACGAGCGACGAACTCCAAATCAGAATACTCAGAAAGGCAAAAATTGGGTGCCCGTGTGTTGTTATCACAGTCCAAACAAAAAACTGCGCACAAATGATTATTGCAATGACAATAACGGGCATTAAATTTTGGTGGTAGCGACGAACTTCGCTTGGTTTCTTCGGAAATTGCCAGACAATCAACAAAAAGAACACGATATTGATAGCGAGCAAAACGAGATGCATTGTCAGAACAGTACGATTTTCCGATTCTGAGAGGACAAAAGTATTTTGAATATTGACAAGGTAAATAAGCGCACAATATCCACAGGAACTGAGGACGAGCAATGTGCGCAAACGCCGCAGATTCGCAAAGACAACCTCTCTCCAAAATTCCTTTCTATCGTCGGGTTCAAGCGCAGTAAGGCTGCGGTCAATCAACAAAGAAAAAAGATTCATTCCAAATTCCCCGCAAAAATCATGGTAAACTTTTGTATATGCTCAAAAGGCTTATTGCTTCAGATGTAGCCCACCTCGAAGGTGGACTACATCTCATGTATCAACATCTCATTTATTGACATCTCATGTATCAATCAAAGCAATGACGCTGCTTTCGGCAGTTCCAGAATAAACGTCGCGCCGTTGCCTGTTTCCGAATCGCACCATACCTTGCCGTTCATTGCCTCCACCATTTTTTTTACAATACTCAAGCCAAGACCAGTGCTGTCTTCGCCGCCCGTCGGGCGTGCAGCGAGGCGCGTGAATTTACCAAACAATTTACTCATATCCTCATCCGAAATTCCTTGCCCTTCGTCCTGAACCTCAAGGCGAATGCGGGTTTGCTGGCTATTGCTTTGGACATACTGTTTCAGTCGTACATACACATTTTTGCCGTGCGGCGAGTATTTGACGGCATTAGAAATAAGGTTATCCAGAACTTGTGCGCTGGCGTTGGGGTCGGCGAAGACGAGGGCATCAGTATTCGTGATGCTTTCAGAGAAATTAGAGGAAAAATAGAACGTGATATTTTTTGCCAATGCCCGCTCGCGGTAGTGTTCAAGCGTTTCTTGGGTAAGAGCCGCAAAATTGAACGCTTGTGGATTCAGATTCATTTTACCAGATTCAAGCGCATTAGTATCAAGCAAATTGCTGATAATATCGCTCATGCGCTGTGATGTTTGCTCAATCGTTTGGAGGCTTTTTATACGCTCGTCCTCGCTCATATGTGCGCCGAACTTACGCATGAGTCCAGCACTCGCCATAATGCCAGCAAGCGGGCTTTTGAGGTCGTGCGCGGCAATTCCCAAAAACTCATTTTTTTCATTGTCCAAGTGTTCGAGCTGCAAGTTGGTTTCGTTGAGCTTTGCATTTGCCAGTTCAATTTCCCGCGCTTGTTCTTCCAAGATATTTTTTTGCCGCAAAATCTCTTCATTGGCGCGTGTTTTCTGGCGATTGAGCAATATCAGTATTCCAGCAAATGCGGCAACAACAACCAAACCCGCACCGTACAAGGCGCGGCGGCGTGCTTCCTCTTGCTTTTCTACCTGTAAGAGCCGTATTTCCTTATCTTTCTCGGTGGTTTTGTAGAGTGTCTCCATTGCGCTCATTTGTGCGGCTCGCTCGGCAACATAGAGCGAATCTTTAATACTTGCATATCGCTTCATTGCGTGTGTTGCGTCATCAAATTGTCCGAGCGCAGAATAGGTTTCCGAAAGCAGCGAAAAAGCATTTTGCAACTGACTGTGCATATTGAGCGAATCGGCAAGCTGCACGGCTGAACGCAAGTAGGGAAGCGCGTCGGCTGCACGGCGCATATCTTTGTACGTCCAGCCGATGTAGAAAAGTGCGAGCATTTCATTGCGCGTATTGCCAAAATTGCGGTGCATGGCGAGAGCTTTCTGCTGATACTCCAAAGAGCGCGTAAAGTCTTGCTTGGACTGATAACACACGCCAAAATTGATATACGAAATAGCCATGCGAAGGCTGTCGCGCTTCAATTCGGCAAGCCGCAACGCCCGCTCGTGATAGACAAGCGCACTATCAAACTTCTGCAAGCACCACAGCACATAGCCCATGTTATTGAAGGCAATTTGCAAGGCTTGCGTATCGGCAATGCTTTCGGCGAAACGAATGGAGAGCGCAAAATAGCGGTGCGCCTCGTGGTGGCGTTGTTGCTCGTTGTAGGTCGCGCCCAGACCACTGGTGTTCATGCTGAGTGCGGTCGTGTCCATGCGCTGTTGAGCGATTTGTAATCCTTTTAAAAAATTATCCACAGCAAGCGAAAACATTCCGCGATTTTTGTACGCATAGCCCAAAGCGTGATGCGCTCGTGTAAGTGCATTGCTATCGTTTAGTTCTTGAGCAATGCGAATGGCGTATGTTGCCACAACAATAGCAGAATCTGGCTGGCGGTCGCGCAGTTCTTTTGCAAGATTGTAGGTAAGCGCAAATGTGGCTGTATCGCTTGTCATTCCTTGTCGTTGGCGGCGGTTGTATTCGGAGTATAAGCTGTCGGCGTAGCGTTTGGAAGCGAGTGTTTGCGCGTGCACAGCGATAGAACTTATCAAGCAAAGGAGTCCGAAAACAAGAAATAAACGGAAAGAATGTCGCATAGCACAAATGAAAAAAGAATGGCGTAGTGAAGCTATGCAAGTAATTTAGCGAAAAGAACTATTCTGCACAAGCCACGCAAACACAGGCTTTTTACCGTTTTTTCTTCGTATATTTTTGCTTGAAAAGCACCCCGTTTTTCTCATAGCGTGTGCTTGTTCATATACTGCGCCAAGCCTTTCATTGCTTCGGTTTGGACTTTATTCCGCAATATCGGTGTCCAACCAAGCAAAATTCCTGCCGTGCCGAGAGCCTGACGCGACCAACGGTAAAAATCGAAATAATCACGCTGCCGAATGATTTTTCCATCCTTAAACTCAAATTCCGAATCAATGATATTATGCACCAAGCGTCCTGTGGACGTAAACGTATAGGTTGGCTCCCAATGCGCTTTGCCACTTGTGTCGTTGGCAACAACATCAGAAAAAAGCATATTGAAGTTTCGCGCCCGCGAGCAGAGCATCGCCCACATTGCGAGCGTTTGTTTGTAATTAAGATTGGTAAAGGCTTCATCGGTGAACGTTGCTTCGGGATGATAGCACTCGCCCATTGTTGCGGCATCAAGGTTTTGAAAGCTCGTGTAGAGTTTCGTCAGAAGTTCTGCGTTTTGGTGCATGGTTTTCAGTGATTGATTTTTTTGTAAAACATTGAAATAGAAAGAGATATGACGACATTTTAGCCAATCATTGTTACATGAGAAATGCGCTGCCGGCGGTCGGAAATGACGCGCCCAATCTCGCGCACCATGATTGTATCGCTTTCGACAATGCGATTCACCATTGCCTTGTCCAGCAGCACGACGCTCAGGTCGTTCAGCGCAACGACGCTATAGGAACACGGGCGACCCGAAAACAGCGATGATTCGCCAAAAAATTCCCCATGCTTTATCACAAAGACTTGGCGCAATTTGCCAGCTCTGTCCGATGCCAAAGCACGTGCATCACCTTGAATAACCACGAAGAGCGAATCCGCCATTTCGCCTTCACGGATGACGTATTCGCCAGAGGCATATTCATGCAGCGTTGCGCCTTGTGCAACGTACTCAAGCATATTACCACCCATTTTAAAAAGAAGCGGAACGCTCGAAATTTCCTCAGAATATTCCGACAACAAGCGTTCTTTATTATTCACCTCCGCCGATTGAATAAACTTGCGTGTGGGCAGTTCACATTTCAAATCGTATCGCTTGGCAACATACCACAAACGGCTTAAAAAGTGGTCTTGCGTTTCGAGCGGTGAAATACTACGCTCAGTCCAAAAGCGCACCGAATACCGAATGTTAATGTCTGTATGCTCTTGCGTCCGCACAAGCGGTGCTGGCTCTTGCGACACACCGGGCGTACTCCAAAGCGCAGACATGAGAACGCGCTTGACGTTATTCGGCGGATGCTGCTTGGAAAATTCAACAAAAATTTCTGTATGCTCTGCTCCGGTCAAACGTGTAACATTCACCACTGTTTTTTTGGCAACTTCTGCTTGCGGCAAATACGCAAGCGAGCGGTCTGGACGGCGCAGTACGACAGAGTTCCACGTAATTTCTTGCACCTCGCCTTCCATACCGCCAATTTCAACTTTATCGCCCACAAGAAACGGACGACGCACCATCGTCAGAAAGCCCGACACAATACTACCAAGCGTGTCTTGCAAAGCAAAACCAATAATAATAGAACCAACGCCAAGCGTTGTCAAGACACCACCAAGATTTACATTCCACACAAATGCCAGCACGACACCCGTTCCGACCAAAACAAGCACAAAGCGCACAAAATCAAGCAATACCTTCGAGGGAGCTTGCTTACTGGGCTGCCGAGCAGTGAGTAGTGTATTGACAAGCAGCAAAAACATATTCAATACACTCACCCAACAGAGCGTTTGTACGATTTTCGAGACTGTATCGGTGCGAGGAACTTCAAAAACTTTCTCAAGTAATATCCACAAAGCGCAGAGCGGAACAGTTGAATTAATGGTAATCCGAACAAGCTGCAGAGCAGTCTCGTGGCGTATTTTCGCCCGTAGTTCCGTCAGAAGAACGACAATAAGAGGAAAAGCGATACTCAGACCAAGCACCCAGTAAAGAAGTTCTTGTGTTGGCATAGCGGAGGTGAGGAAAGGGTGAAAAACGGGTGAAGAGAGAGAGAGAAAAAAAAGAGAAAGACTTCGCTGGTGATTAGAGTTTATCTCGAATAAGGTTTTTAGGGTTTTGGAGCAAGGCAGCATGCTGCCTTGTTTCGTAAAAAAGTCTATTCGGAATAAAGTCTATTGATTACTCTCGAACCGCTAGTTTCGAGCTTTTCAGTGACCACGTTGGCAAGGCAAGCCGTCCGCTTGCTGTCAGTGGTGCGCCGCTATCAAATTCGTACAAGCCTTGTGTGAGGTCGTAGATAGATTGCGAAATCATCAAGCCACCGCGCCGCTCCAATGCTGCTTCGCACAGGTCTTGTGCTATCTGCACGGTGTCGCCGATGATGTCGAAGTTGAAGGTGCGTCGCCCCAGAAGATAGCTTGTTACTTCGCCCGTGTGAATACCAACGGCTAAATCCACCGACAATCCTCGCTCCGAGCCAACACGCTGAACAATACTGCGAATATCGTTGGCAAATTCCACTGCGTGAATAGCGTGGTCTATTTGCGGCGTAAATAAGCCCGCTGCCGCAACATATGAATCGCCAAGAGTTTTTATTTTTTCTACGCCATGCCGCGCTGCTGCTTCATCAAAAGCAACGAGCATATCTTTGTAAATTTCCACTGCTTTTTCATTGCCAATAGTGTGCATGAGCTTTCCAAAGCCGACAACATCAGAGACAATCACGCTCACGCTGCTTGCGGTTTCGACAAAATTCCGCTCGTGATTTTCCAAGCGCCGTGCAACCGCTTCAGGAAATACGCCATAGAGCAGCTTTTCAAAGTCTTTACTCCGCACCTCGACAAGCTCGCGCTGGGCTTGCAGACTTTGCACCATCATTTCAAACGACGTAGAAAGCCGCTCAAATTCATCGCCCGTGCGCACCTTTCTCAAATCGTTCATGCGTCCTTCGCTGATGCTTTGGGCATTATAGGTGAGGTCGGAAATAGGGCGAGTAAGTGTATTTGCAACAACAAGTGCAACAATCGTCGCAATGATGATGCTCACGGCAATCCAGACCAGCAGCGAGCGTTCATATTCATACACTGGCTCGAAGGCTTCCGAAACATCCATTTCCGACATCAAAACCCATTGCAAATCGGCAATCTGCAAGGGCGCGTAGGCACTAATCACCTCAAGACCGCGATAATCCTTGATAAATTTCGCATCTACGCGCCCAGCTTGTGCGTCTATCGTGGCTTCGGAGCGGACTTCTTGCAGCAAAATAGACGTTTTCAAGCGTTCAATTTTATTGATGGTATTCAAAGGAACATTCGTTTCTTTCAGTTCTGCAATATACTTTTTTGCATCTTCGAGCAAAAAGCGCGATTGCGAGCGCATCGTAAAGTCTTGCCCGACAAGGTACGTTTCGCCCGTTACGCCCAATCCGTCGCCTTTCCAGTCTTGATTGCTCGTCGTGATTCTCGTAATTTCATCCACCGAAACTTGAAATGCCAACACACCAATCAGTTTTCCTTCCTTGAAAATTGGCGACCCAATAAACGCAGCAGGCGCACCGTAGCTGGGTTCGTAGGGCAGAAAATCAGTGATTTTTACATACCCGCGTTCCTTTGAAAGCGAGACATTTTCAAAGAGCTTGGCAAGGCTACTGCCGCGATTGGGTCCCGTTTTGAGATTGGTGGTAAAATCTGTTTCTTTGAACACCGAATAGACCACCTCGCCTGTTTCTGCGTCAATCAGAAACATATCGTAGTAGTTGAATTTCTCCACAAATTCTCGAAACATCGGGTGAAATTTTGCGTGTGTTTTCGTATAATTCGAGGAATCTGTTGCTTGCATTAGCTGTATCTTTTGCCCGACGGGATGCGGGTTCTGAGCAATGTAGTGATATTGCAAGTACATCGCCGAAGGAGTTTGCGGAAGAAAGGCATCCAGCACAAAATTCTTTGCGGTGTCGCCGCCGATACGCGGAAGAAATTCATTGGAATAATACTCTTTTACCCGCACTGTTGCATCGGTAGAGGCTTGGAGCGTTCCTGCTTCGTGGAAATCAGCACGAAAATCATCCATCGCTTCGATGAATGCGCGGTCTTGGCTCAAGACCGAGACTTGTTTGCGAATAGTTTCAAAGTAAAACTTAATGTGATGCAGCTTAGTATTGCGGTTTGTCGTCAGCTTCGACATCAGACGCTTGGCAATAGTATTCCGAAAATCCAAGTATGATTTTACACCAAAGGTCAGCATTGATGCGGCACACAGCAAAATAAGCACGAGCATCAATTTTGACTTGATTGTTAAGTGTGCATTTTCAAAGAACTTTGGACGTGGAAAGGAAAATTTCATAGCGCGAAGCGAAGAGCGTGAAAAAGTTTGAGGAAGAAAGAAGATAATCGAAAAATAAGAACACACCAAGCCTTAGGAATGGTAAAAAAATAAGCAGTCAAAGTTAGTAGTGGCACAGACATTCTTGTCTGTGTTTGTCGCCTGAATCCCTCACTAACCCTCACAGACAAGAA
>RDXM01000071.1 GCA_004292595.1 Candidatus Kapaibacterium sp.
CGAATGACATAATTTTTAATGTTTAATGAATAATTAAATGATTAACGTTCTCTTTTCAGAGAGAGGCGAAGATATAACCTTCGTAACAAAATAAACATAACAAAGCAGATTAAGTTTGCCTTAACTTCTTAAAAAACTCCTTTATCAGGCAATAATATTGTTAATTGTCTCCTAGGTTCACACAAATAATTACTCAAAATTTATTAGAATCACATAACAAATCTTACTTCAAGCTATATTTTTTCTTCAAATAGTCTTCCACGCTGGCTTGCTCTGCGGGCGAAAGTGCGCGATTGAACATGACAAATTCCGACAACTGACCAGCAAAATGCTGAATCGGACCGTGATTCAAGCGACCGATCATAAAGCGGCGCAAATCCAAGGGCGTAGCGGAAATTTGCTTATGCAGTGTCGGTTCTTTCGGCATTGCAAGCGGCTGACCATTTGCATCGCGGTGTGGCTCTGTGCCATCTGGCTCGAAAACGTTAGCATATGCGCCATTGTACGCGGGCTGTCCAGCAGGTGTTTTTGCGGCATTTTCGTAATCTGTCGCCCAGCCGCCGCTTGAATACAAGCGTTGGTATGGCACACCGCCAAGTTGCGGGCGCGACCACACGGCATAGATAGAAACAGGAGTAACACCAAAGATATTTTCATAATAATAGAACGATTCTTTTCCATCGAAAAAGAGTCCTGGCTTGCCGTTCATACCATTGCTGCCATAGCGAGCGCGAGCGACGGGGAAGATTTGGCGAGCGTCATTCCGATTTTTGCTCGCGTCGGGAATAATTGGCACAAGGTCGCCTTCATTGGTATTTGCGGGGGTAGCATCTGCGCGAAGCCACAGCGTAAGACCTTCTCGAACCGTTAAGCCTGGGTCATCCTTCGGAGCAGGCAAAACGATTTTTGTGAGTTCTTCGATAGATTCTGTTGCTTTGGGATTTGGCTCGGCAACGATAGGATAGGGTGTTGCAAGAACGGTTTTGCCATAGCGCTCTGGTTTGCCCTTCATCCACGGATAAATGTATGCCTCGACATAAAATGCACCAAGCATCATCGTCATCATACACAGCAAGCCAACGCTGATAAATACTATCATTTTCGGCACATCTGATTTTACGGTCTCTGCACTTGTACTCATGGAGTTACAAAGAATGTTAGTGAAAACAAGAAAAAAGAATTACAAAACAGCCCCTAATTTACGGAAAAATTTCAACATTACCACAATCTTCTTCGCAAAACTTCTTCACACCGTGTGGTATCGAACTCCACAGAATGTGATTTTGTCATTTGATGGTAAATGCGTATCTTTTATCAGTTCGCTTGGGTGTTATTACTCTTTTCTCATCTTTATATTTCGTTTACTGTGGAAGCACAAAGCAGCATCAAACGTCTTTATTACTCCATTAGTGAGGCAAGCCAGCTCGTGGATGAGGAGCAGTACGTTTTGCGCTACTGGGAAACGGAATTTGAGCAACTACGCCCGCAGAAAAATCGTGCTGGCAACCGCATTTACACAAATAAAGAAATTGACTTATTGCGAGCAATCAAGCACCTCCTCCGTGAAAAACGCTACACAGTAGATGGTGCGAAAGAGCATCTCAAACAGTTCTCTGGCAGCGAAATCTATGAGTACGAAAGCAGTGCGCTACAACCCAGCACAACTGCTGATAATACGAGTAGTTACATCCCTGATAGCTCCAAAACCAATGGCAAAACTCACTCGCCAACACACACCACAAACGGCAAGGGAGAAACAGGAGAAGGAGAAACAGGAGCCGAAAAAACAAGCCCTCAACATTCTTCTCGCGCTGCGTTTTCTCACGAGGAATTGCTTGCCTTGCGCTCGACCTTGCGCGAAATACTCGACGTGCTGGAATCGCCGTTGCGAGTATAATTGCGAGTATAATGATGACCAGTATTCTCTGCTCACAGCTCCACAAATCGTTTATTACAATTCACTTGTAGGCGCGCCAATGATTCTTATTGACACCATTCTTCTTGACGAACAACTCCTTTCTACGCCCTTTTTGTGCGACCTTGGGAAATGTAAAGGCGCGTGCTGCACCATGAAAGGTGGGCAAGGCGCACCAGTACTGGAACAAGAGATTGAGGCGATTGAGAGTGCGATTGCACCTGCAATGAAGTATCTGCCAGAACGCTCGAAGCGCATTCTCCGCGAGCAAGGCGCAGTGGAGCAGATGGATGGCGAGTATATGACGGTCTGCATTGACGATGCGGATTGTGTGTTTGTCTATTACGAAGGCGACGTTGCAAAATGTGCGATTGAAAAAGCCTACTTCGCTGAAGAAACCGACTTCCGTAAACCGTTATCCTGCCATTTATTTCCCATTCGTATTGCCGATTTTAACGGTCCGTATTTGTATTACGATGAATTTGAGGGTTGCGCTCCCGCCCTGAAACACGGGGAAAAGAACAATGTTCGCATTCCCGAAGCCGTGCAAGACGCGCTCGTTCGGGCGTTTGGCGAAGAATGGTACGGAACGCTGGATAAAGTCGTACAAGAACACAAGAAGACCGCGTAAATACTTGAGCTTATTTCCCACAGCATTCAGGTCATTCCTGTGTAGGCGGGAATCCAGCGTAAAAACGGAGCTTCGGCAGATTTGAATGGCGTGCTACGCACGGTATTTTTCGCTGGATGCCTGTCTGCACGGGCATGACAGAGGTATTTGCATTGTTTTGGATAAACTCTCATCAATATAATACCACACGCACTATGGAGCTACGTTTTCTTCGCCGCCAGATGACCTCCGCCGCGCTTCAACGCGAGAAACTGAAGGATTATCGCAATATCGTAACCATACAAGTGACGGTCATCACGATTTTGATGACGCTGGAGGATTTGCTCGCGGGAATCGGCTTTGTGGATATTCAAAAGTGGGTGTACACACTGTTTATCGCTTTTGCAGGCTTTTACTTGCTGCTTTTGTGGGATATGATGCGCAATTTCACCAGCAATATGATTGTTGTGCGCGGCTCGCTGGCGTGGCTTTTAGTCTTGTTTGTGCTTGGAGCAATGGGCGAAAATCCCTTCCAACGCTTGCTCCCAAACCCGCGTCCGTACTACATTTTCATCCATACTTCGCTGACAATTATTCAGGGATTTATCATCACGCTGTCTATTCGGGATATTTTCTCTGGCGCACGCGTAACAAGCGATAAACTCTGGGGTTCGGCGTGCGTTTATCTGATGATTGGCTTTGTTTTTGGTGATATTTTCGACCTTCTGAACCTCCTCAGTCCGGGCTGTTTTGGCGTGGATATTCCGGTTGGTTTTGCGAGCTATTTGGGCGGCGTGTATTACAGCTATGCCACGCTCGGCGGCGTAGATTCTGGCTATGAGAACGTTTCGCGCTTAGTGCGGAATATATCGGTTATTGAATCGCTGTTTGGGAATCTCTATTTGGTGTTCCTTATCGGGCGTATTCTGGGCTTGCCTGCAAATGCTTCAGCAGAAGAACATACGCCACAAAAAAGCGATTCAACAAAAGCAAATACGCCTTACGAGTAAATTTTTCTGGTGAAAATTTTCCGTGAAAATTCCTGCTTCTTCATCTGCACAATCTTGTGTAAATTTGCGCTCTTGAGGGCATTTGCAGGAATAGTAATAATCTCCTTTGCATACCTTGTCCATCATTCTGTTTTCTTTCATTGATTCTCTCCCGAATGGCTCTACAACACGCTTCTGAAACACTCCTCGTAACGGGCGGTGCAGGATTTATTGGTTCAAATTTCATCCGCCGTGTGCTGGCGCAATCGCCCACAACGCGGATTATCAATTTCGATGCGCTTACCTACGCTGGTAACTTGGAAAATCTGCACGATATTGCCCAGAACCCGCAGTATTCCTTTGTTCACGGCTCAATTCAAAACAAAGAATTACTGGAGCATATGTGCGCAAAAGAAGGCGTACAGACTATCATAAATTTTGCTGCCGAATCCCACGTGGACCGCTCCATTATGAGCGCACAGCCGTTTGTTGATACCAATATTCAAGGCACACTGACGCTCTTGGAAGTGGCAAAGAAATTCAAGCATCCGCGCTATGTGCAGGTCTCGACCGATGAAGTGTACGGTTCGCTAGGCGATACAGGCGCGTTTACCGAAGAAACACCGCTCGCGCCGAATTCACCGTATTCCGCCTCGAAAGCCGCATCCGATATGCTTGTGCGAGCATTTGTCCATACACACGGCATGAATGCTGTTGTTACGCGCTGCACAAACAATTACGGTCCGTACCAATTCCCCGAAAAGCTCATCCCGCTCATGATTGCTAATGCGCTCACTGACAAGCCGCTTCCCGTCTATGGCGATGGTATGAACGTCCGCGATTGGATTTATGTGGACGACCACGCAGAGGGCGTTTGGGCGGCGTATAAGCACGGCAAAGCAGGCGAAATCTACAACTTTGGCGGTGCATCGGAAAAGCCAAACATTGAAGTTGTGAAGACGCTTCTAGCAATTTTGAACAAACCGGAATCGCTCATTTCCTACGTGAAAGACCGTCCAGGACACGACCGCCGCTACGCAATAGATTTCTCCAAAAGCGCACGAGAACTGGGCTGGCAGCCAAAAGAAACCTTTGAAAGCGGTCTCAAAAAAACCGTGCAATGGTACTTGGATAATGCCGAATGGCTAGAACGGGTGCGCTCTGGAGCGTATTTGGCGTATTACGAAAAGCAGTACGCGGAAAGCAAATAAAGGATAAAGGCATAGGGATAAGGGCAGAAAAACACCATTGCATTCTCACAGAAATTTCTTCCATCTTTTTTCTCAAACACTGATGAAAACTATTGTTCTGGCATATTCTGGCGGTTTGGATACCTCGTATTGCGTGAAGTATTTTTTAGCGCAAGGCTACGCAATTCATTCGGTGATTGTCAACACGGGCGGCTTTAGTGCGGCGGAACTGAAACACATCGAAGAGCGAGCATTGATGCTGGGTGTAAGCAAACACGTTACGCTTGACGAAACGGACAAATACTACGCGGAGTGCATCCGCTATTTGATTTTTGGCAATGTGCTGAAAAACAATACCTATCCGCTTTCGGTCAGTGCCGAGCGCGTGTTTCAGTCGTTGGCGATTGCGCGGTATGCCAAAAGTATCAACGCGGATTTTGTTGCACACGGCTCCACAGGCGCAGGCAACGACCAAGTGAGATTTGATGCGGCATTCAACGTGCTTATTCCCACAATTCCCATTCTCACGCCGATACGCGACAACAAACTTTCCCGCGAAGAAGAGATTGAATTTTTAAAGCAACACGGCGTAGAACAAGACTGGAGCAAGGCTCTGTACTCCATCAACAAAGGTTTGTGGGGAACAACCATCGGCGGAAAAGAAACGCTCACTTCCGACCAATACTTGCCTGAAAGCGCCTTCCCGTCGCAGCTGACCAAGCACACGCCAGAAGAAATTACGCTGCATTTCCAAAAGGGCGAATTAACGGGCGTGAACGGTACGAACCTCCCACCAGTACAAGCAATTCAGCACCTTGCCGAACTTGCTCAACCGTTTGCAATTGGACGCGATATTCACATCGGCGACACGATTATCGGCATCAAAGGGCGCGTGGGATTTGAAGCCGCCGCACCGCTTATCATCATCAAAGCGCATCACACCTTAGAAAAACACACGCTCACCAAAGCCCAACTCGCCTTGAAAGAGCAAGTTGCCGCCATGTACGGTGCGCTCTTGCACGAAGGACAATTCCTCGAACCCGCCATGCGCAACGCAGAGGCATTGCTCGCAAGCACGCAAACAAGCGTTTCTGGCATGGTGAAGGTCTTTTGTGCGCCATATCGGTTTCATGTTGTTGGCGTGGAATCCCCGCACGACCTCATGCAAGCGAAGTTTGGTAAATATGGCGAAATGAACAATGCGTGGTCGGGGCAGGATGTGCGCGGCTTTGCGAAAATTGTCTCAAACCAAGCAATGATGCACGGTTCGGTGAATCAGGAATAAACCGAACTGTCCACAATATTGCGAAAGCCCTCAACTATTTTTCTCCATCTTCCTCTACCGCTATGATAAACGTTCTTTTCGTCTGTCTTGGAAATATCTGTCGTTCTCCAATGGCAGAAGGGGTATTCCAGCATTTGGTGGAAGAGCGCGGGCTGCAAAGCCAGATTTCATGGGACTCCGCAGGCACGTCTGGTTTTCATCTTGGCGAAGAAGCCGATGAACGAATGCGTGCTACCGCGAAAGCGCATGGAATCACGCTTACGCACCGTTCTCGGAAGCTGGTAATTGAGGACTACGCTGCGTTTGATTACATTCTTTCGATGGATGATGCAAATTTAGACATCATTCTCGCCTTGCAAAAAAAAGCTGTACAAGCAGGAATTACCGCCTCTCCAAAGATTTTAATGATGCGCTCCTTCGACCCTGACGCAGGCGAAGATAGTGATGTTCCCGACCCGTACTATGGCGGTTTGAACGGCTTTGAAGAGGTCTATCATATTCTTGCGCGGGCAAACGAACATTTCCTTGAGTTTCTGCGAGAGCATGAGCTGAAAGGCGCATAACAACGTTGTTCCTCATTCTTTCATTTTCTTTCACTCCGAGCAAGCCATGACCAACGATTCGGCATCCCCACTTGGTGCGGTCTTACAAAAAATTGCCGCACAATCTGGCTTAGACAAAAAAATACAAGAGGTTTCCGTGCTTGAGTATTGGGCGGAAGTTGTCGGAGTGCAGGGCGCGAAGGCCTGTACCATCACCAAGCTCGAATATGGCATCATTACTGTTCACACAAGCGCACCAGTCTGGCGGACGGAATTGCAAATGCGCAAGGCAGAAGTGCTGCAACGCCTGAATGAGCGCGTCGGTACGGAGGTGGTGCGGGATATTATTTTCAAATAATGCTGCTGACTGACTGCCTCTGCGGACTATACTAAACGTGGGTAAAAATTGCATATCAAAAAGTGAAGAAGCGAGATGTAGTCCACCTTTGAGGTGGACTACATCTGAAGCACCAACATCTGAAGCAACAAACCTTTTTTAGTATATCATTCCCGAAACGGTAGGTATTCATGGCAAAATTTGAAGAGTTCCCATGTTGCATGAACGTCGCGCATACAGTATTCGGCAATCTCGTTGATGCGCCCTTCGGCGTAGTATTCCGCTACGTTTCCGCCATGCACACCTGCCGATTTTGGCGAAGGAATACCGAAAGCGCGGGCGTAAAAATCAAAGTTGTAGCGGCGAGTCGCACCGCTATTATTCGCGCTGCCAGAAGCGTAAAAATTAAGCTCTTTTGCTACGTCCAAATGCTTTGAGCGTTCCCACGGCTTTTCGTTGCAGAGATGCCGCGAAGGGCGAACCCGCCGCGCAAGCGAGCGAATCATTAAAAAAGGTGCATCGAAATCTCGCCCGTTGAAGCTGACAATATGCGCGTTGTCGTAGTATTCGTTCAGCATTTTCCAGAAAGATTGTAAAAGCGTTGTCTCGTCCGAGAGTGCAGCCGTGATGCCGTTGGCAAGCTCTACGCGCTTGATTTTCCCCGTTTCCATTGTTTCATCCAGCATGAATGCGCCCTGCCGAATGCACTCTGCTTCTTTGCCTTGATTCCACTGCATGACCACAATACCAATACAAACCACCTTCGCCGAAAGCGGCGCAAGCGCAAATTCACGGATTTTTTTCTCACGGTCTTCGTCGGTCGCTGCACCGCGCAAGAGATATTCTTGTTGTGCTTCATCGAAGGCTTCCAAGGGCAGCCCGACGGTTTCAATGTCGAAAATGAAGAAATAGGGAAATTTCATATGAGTAAAGCTAAAAATGTATGAAAAAGCAAGAGATACGAGCATCGAACACACTCTGAATATACTGTTTTGTTCTGAAATCAACAGCAAAAAAATACCAAGATTCTTTTATGTGCCTCCAAGCCAGATTGTATCTGCTCTGCACGCCTGTTTTTTACTTTTTGCGCTTTCAATCTCCATTGCCTGTACACTTGATAGAATCTTGCTTTGAAGCGTTTTTATTGCGCAGGGCAGTGAATATCTACATATCTATTTGCCGACCACGCAGCGCAAAACATATGTTTCTTCATCTGGCACACAATTCATGCGAATATATTGCCCTAATTGTTCGGAAGATTGTACGCTATATTCAGCGACATTTCCCGCCATTCCTTGCTTTGTTACAACTACTCGTTGCCCTTTCCATGAGTGCGGTAGGCGCAAAGTGAGCGTGAGTGCGTGCGAAAAAACGGCATTATCCAAATCATCGGAAACGCGGAGCGCGAGAATGGCTTTGTCATTGTTCGGCGACGGGAATAATGAGGAAGCGGACAAGGGAGAAAGCTCCACGCGAGCGCGGGCGCGTTCTCGGACGTAGAGCGTGATGTTGTCCATGGACGTACACCAAAAATCGCGCTTGGCAATGGAATCCATATCGGCAATAAAATCATGGAGTTGGTAATAGCCCCAACTTGTTGTGTCGCCAATGGCATGGTAGGTGCTGATAATCCAGGCATGGTGCTTTAATGCCATGTCGAGGTACGGCACAAGTTCGCGGGTATTGTTGATGCAGTCGGCACATCGCGCAAAATTCTCATTTTGCATGACGAGCGAGGGCAGAAAATACCAATTTGCTGGTTCTTTGATGCCGTCTGGCACAATCAGCATTGCCTTTCCGGAGAGGTGGGTATTATGCGCCCGCGCACTGAGAAATCCAGCACGCCGCACGGCATCTTGCGTCCAAGGAAAAAAGCCAGCACCTTCGGGATAGGCATAACTTATCGGTTGCAAGCCAAGGTTTTTCATTGTTGTCCAGCATTTCAGAAACGAAGAATACGCACTGTCGGGCAGCAGTTTATCGTGAGCAACATGATAATCACCATGCCCAAAAAAGCTAAAATGCTCTTTTTCTAAATGTTCTTCGGCATAGCGAAAAAGCTCGGGAAACGCACGAAAGCCTGAAGTAACCATTTCGTAGCCCAAATGCAGTTTTCGCTTGCGAATATGGTCATTAACTGGCTCGCAAAGCGGCGAACTCACCCAGCCAGCATCGAAGGTAATCGAAAGAGCAGCCGTGTGGGCGTTGTACCATTTTTCAATTTCCACAGAAAATCCTTGCTTGGCAAGCGAATCAGCTCGAGAATCTGAGGTGTTTGGCGTTGGTCGCAGTTCGTGTCCGCAGGACGCGCAAAGTAAGAAAAGAGGCAATATCACGCAAAGATGATAGATTTGTATTCTGACACAGTTGTCTCTCTTGAGCTTCATGGTGGTTCTTTGACAGAGGTAATGATACCGTTTCGATTGTAAAATGAATAGTTTCAATTCTCCGAAACAAGGCAGCATGCTGCCTTGCTCAAATCAAAGTATTCAAAATACAGTCAAAAGTATTCAAAATACAGTCAAAACGGTATGACTTGTGAAGAGGTTCGCACAATGCTCCTGTTTTTTGCGAAAAATTTTAATATACGTTGATTTTGCCTGAGAAGGAAACCAGTAAAACAAAAAAAGTTTCCATAGTGAAACTTTTCTTTGTTTGCTTCGTAACATTATCGTAATTTGGAAACCAGATAAACGTTTTAAGTTTCCCTTATACAATGACAAAGTGGAAATCGAAGTTAAATCTAAAATCATTACCGCCTCGCGCGACCTCTTTTTTGAGTTTGGTCCCTCGCGGGTGAAAATGGAAGAAATTGCCGAGAAATTGGCGATGAGCAAAAAGACGCTCTATAAGCATTTCACGAGCAAAGACGAGGTTTTAAGCGCAGTTCTGGATGCGTCGCATTGCGAAATTGAAGGCTTGATGCAAAACTTTAAGCTCTCGCTTACCGCCGCCAACGACCAAGATTTTTTGGGGAATCTTTCCGAAGCAGGCAAGCAAATGGCTGAACGCTTGACGATTGTTTGGCAATCACCCTTTTTGAAAGATATTCAGCGTTCCTATCCTGAGTACTGGCTTGCTTTTACGAAGCGCCGACGAGCGGGCATTCTGTCGATGTTTGAAATGATTTGCGAAGAGGGAAAACGGCGTGGAATCTTGCGTACAGAACTACATTATCACCTTTTTACCATGATGTATCTTGCGTGCATCGAAAATATCATGCACCCAACGGTGATGAATGACTTGCAATTAAGCGGTGGCACGGTGTTTCAGCAAATGATGGCAATTCTTTTCGGCGGTGTGATGACTGACAAAGGGCGCGAAATCTCGCAGCAGTTCGAGCATTATTGGCTGACAGTTCCGCAAAACGGAAACGGTACAATTTCTCATACCACTACACACGTTTCAAACGAAAATTCCCATAACTGACACGATAACTCACACGCTCTTTCCGACGCTTTGCTGAATCAAATGTTGCTTCTATGCGGCTTTCAGCGATATTCGCTTTCGATAACGATTTTCCACAATTCTCTTCTTTTTCACGATGAAAACATTTTTTTCTTCTCTTGCGTTTGCAGCAATCGCCTCGACAAGCGCATTAACACTAGCTTCTCAAGCATTTGCGCAGACTGTTCCTGTTAATCCAACGAACCAGTCCACCCAAAAACTTCGCATCACGCTGGAGGAGGCAATTAAAATGGGCATGGGCTACAGCAAAACGCTCCACACTTCGCAGGTGAAAGTTGCGGCGGCGGAAGCAAGAATTGGCGAAGCAAACGCAGCTATGCTGCCATCGTTGGGTGTTTCGGCGAGCTATGCGCGATTAAGCGATATTCCCGCCGACCGCCAGTTTCGTTTTGAATTTAATGCTTCTTCGCTCTTTGATATATCAAAGGTTGATAGAGCATTATTGATGAATCCAAACGTTGCGCAAACATTCCAAGCTATTCAGCAAGCAACCACCCCCCGACAACCCGTTCCGGGCGAAGCACCGCCGCCGCCTGCCTTTCCGATTTTGCTTGATAACGTTGCTTTTCAAGCAAATATCACTTATCCCGTCTTTACAGGCTTTCGCCTTGAAGCGCAAAAAGCTGCCGCAGAATACAGCTCCCAAGCGGCAACGCAAGATTTGGTGAAAGATAAAATCGAAACAGAATTTTCCATTAAAAATGCTTATTGGACGCTCTACAAAGTGCGCGAGCTGCAAAAGCTCACCGCAGAGACGATTGCACAAGTAACGGCGCGTTTGGGCGATGCGCAAAACCTTCTCAAAAGTGGACTTTTGACCACCAACGACGTTCTGCGCTTGCAACTGCAACTTTCTAATGCAAAAATCACGAACATTGATGCCAATAACGCGGCTCGTTTGTCCGCCGTCGCGCTCAATAACACGCTTGGTTTGCCGCTCGGCACAGAAGTAGAACTTGCTTCCACGATTGATTACAAGCCCGCCGAAGTACCTGATTATGAAAAAGCAATCCAACGCTCGCTCGAATCACGTGCAGAAGTAAGCGGTACACAACTCCGCATAAAAGCTGCTGAAGAAGGCGTTCGTGCGGCTCGTGGCGGATTTTTACCGACGCTCGCGCTTTCGGGGTCGGCATTGGAAGCAAATCCTAATCAGCGTTTCGTCGGTCGTCCTGCGGAATTTAACTTCTCCTGGCAGCTTGCCGCGCAGCTTTCGTGGACGGTTTGGAACTGGAACACGAGCGGTTATCAGGTTGCGCAAGCCGAAGCGCAGGTAGCACAAGCCGAGGACGCGCTTTCGATGCTGAAAGACGGTATCAAACTGGAAGTAACGCAGAATTATCTCACTTTGCAGCAATCGCGCGAGAAGGTCGCAGTGGCGCAGCAAGGCGTGGAGCAAGCAAATGAAAATTACCGCATTACAAACGAAAAATTCAAAAAAGGTCTTGCGCTTACGTCGGACTTGACCGATGCTGAGACGTTTCAGCTGCAAGCAAAAGTAAGTTACGTTTCGTCCGTCGTTGATTATGAAATTGCTCAGGCACGCTTGCAGAAAAGCATTGGCGAGCAGCCCGCCTTGGCTGGGAAATAACACGAAAACACCATTGAACGGAAAAACCATGAACACCGCATATCCACATATTGTTCGCACCGAAGGCACGTGCGGCGGCAGACCTCGCATTGAAAATTCGCGGATTGAAGTTCGGCATCTGGCAGAAATGTTGCAACAAGGCGGCGATGTTGCAGATATGGCGGAAGCCTATCCGCACATTGAACCTGTCAAAATCTATGCTGCTCTGGCATATTATTTCGACAACAAAGCAGAAATTGACGAATACATAGAGATGGAAAATCGTGCGTGGGAAGAAGGATATGCCACCGAGCAGGAACGACGTAAACAAGCTATGCAGGAAACGGTAGCATGAGAACTAAACTGCTGATGGATGAACACGTCCAATCTGCTGTAACATCAGGCTTACGCTTGTTTGGGTTCGATATTGTAACGGCTCAGGAAGTCGGTCTGACAAGTCAAGATGATGACATCGTTTTAGCATATGCCGCAGAGCATAACCGAGCCGTATTTACGGTCAATAGGCGAGACTTTGTCATGTTGCACAACCAATACATTCTGGCAGGTCGCACACATAGCGGCATTTTGGTCATGAAGTATTGTGATATACGAGAAACTATACGCCGCATCCGCGTCTTCGCGGCACATCATCAATTCGATGATGTCTCAAACCAACTTTGTTATCTATAAACTCTATCATTCATTGTAATCTTTAAGGAAAATCGCCATGAAAGGCAAAATCATTGGTACGGCTGTAACGGTCGTCGCGCTTGGCTTGATTGTCATGACGCTGATGAATAACAAGGCAAAAAGCAAGGCGAAAGCCGAACAAAGCGAGATTTCAACGACCTTGCCCGTGCAGGTGCAGTCGGTCGGTTACACGCAATTACAGGAAGATTTGACGCTCATCGGAACGGTGCTTGCGAACAATGAAGTAACCGTCATTTCGGAAACATCAGGACGCATCAAGCAAGTAAACATCAAGGTTGGCGATAATGTAGGCGCGGGAACATTGCTTGTTGCTGTTGATGACGAACTCCGCCAAGCGGCATTGCTGTCGGCACAAGCGAATTACGATAAATCGAAAGCAGAATTTGACCGCATTGAAGCACTGGTGAAAGAAAACGCCGTTACCGCCGCGCAAATGGATGGCGTACGCTTGGGCTTGAAGTCTGCCGAGGCGCAGCTTATCACGGCTCGCCGCCAAGCGAAGGACACGCGCGTAACCTCGCCTATCGCGGGGCAAGTAACGGCACGTCCTGTGGACATTGGCGCACAGCTCAATCCAGGTTCGGCTGTTGCAACGGTTGTGGATATTTCCAAACTGAAAGTAAAAGTAAATGTTGCCGAAGCAGAAGTATTCAAGCTCAAAGCGGGCGACAACGTAAAAATTACGACAGAAGTGTATCCGAAAGCAATTTTTGAAGGGCGCATTGCGTCTATCTCGGCAAAGGGCGACGAAGCGCACACCTATCCCGTCGAGATTGCCCTTGCCAACAGCCGCGCAAATCCGCTTCGCGCAGGAATGTTTGCCCGCGCAACGTTTACGTCGGTCAAGCGTGATAAATTCATTGCTATTCCGCGTGAAGCACTCGTTGGTAGCGTGAAAGATGCTCACGTGTACGTTGTGGAAAACGGCACAACAGCTCGCTTGCGGACGGTTGCCGTTGGTGCCGAAGCAGATGGAAAATTAGCAATTATTCAAGGTTTGAAAGAAGGCGAAAATATTGTTACGACAGGGCAAAATAACTTGAAAGATGGAGCAACCGTAGCTGTTGTGAAGTAATACCGTTTTGATTGTATTTTGAATACTTTGATTTGAGCAAGGCAGCATGCTGCCTTGTTTCGGAGAATTGAAACTATTCATTTTACAATCGAAAC
>RDXM01000072.1 GCA_004292595.1 Candidatus Kapaibacterium sp.
GAACACGACTAAATTTTCTACTGCAAAGGAATTGCATCAAACGCTAAAAAATTATTGCCATCATTATAGTCGTTTGACTAAAAAATGCCTCATTTTTTACGTCAAAGAACGACTACAACATCATATAATCATCAGATACATTTACGATGCTTGAACCACCAAACGCCCATCCAAGCCTTAGAGCAATATTTGAACCGTAACCTAGCGAGTCCTGACAGTTAGTTTAAAGAACCTATCATGAGTTCGCGCTATAAACATAGGAACTAGTGCCACGAATTTTCAGTAGGTTTGCTCTTAAAAAAGAACAAACCTACTGAAACGTGCTATAATCATTTTTACTCAAACGACGATAGTGCTACCATTATATAATTACCGATAAATCAGCAATTATATAATGGTAAAAGCACTATACTAAAAGTTAGATGGTAAACTCTGTTGCACCCAAAGTTCCATTCACTGTAGCGAGTAATGTTAACTCACTGGCACTGACATTATTAAGTTGCAGACCATTTTCTACATAAGAATAGATACCAGTGGTTGCTGTTGCACCTTGAAACACAATCAATGCATCTTCACCACGCGCCGCTGTGACACCCACGGCGTTGATTCGCGCAACGACAGTAGCTAAATTAGTGGCGGTAAGGTCAGCATCAGCAACCCCACCAGCCGTCACAAGCATAGCTTCGTGGGTTGTATTGAAGTTGGCAGCAGCAGTGGCAAAGTTTAGCGTAGCATCATTGGATCGGTCATTCCACAAGGTGCGGATGGCAGAATCAAAGAAGAACGCATCATTAGCATCGGCATAATCTGTGATGACATCATGCCCTGTTATGCCACCTGTTACGGTGCTTGATGCAGACCCATCGAGCAAGGATTGATAGACCACAACATCAGCAGAGGGAGCTGTTTCAGTAAGGACAATAATATCCGCACCACGACCGCCGATAATACGATCCGCATCATCTCCGCCTGTGAGGCTATCCGCTGCGCTACCACCAAGAAGTGTATCATTACCAACGCCACCTGCCAGAGTTGCAGCGAATGCAGAACCATTTTGGAGCAAATCATTTCCTGCATCGCCATTGAGCGTACCTGCCGAGGTTGAAACAACGGTATCATTCCCAGAACCGCCATTAATGGTGCATGATAATCCAGAGTTGGTCATTGAGTCATTACCAAAGCCCAAATTAAGTGTTAGGGAAGAAGTAGTGTTTGTTAGAACTTTATTACCACCGAGATCGGCAAAGTCAAACTCTTGATTGTTGAAATGCGCTATTAATTGTAGCTCATTTGCAGAGATTGCATTTGCACCCGCACGTTCCGTATAGGCAAATAAGGCGGATGGAGTTCCGCCATCAGCTCGCACAAGAATCAATCCATCAGCACCCGTACTTGCGGTAACACCAATGGTTGTTAATTGTGCTGCCAAAGCTCCAAGCGTTGGGCTTGATGTTGCAATCACATTGTTCACCATAGCAGCAGTGATTCCAGCAACTCCTGAAACACGCCATGCTTCACTGACACCAAAGTCTACAGCACCAGCATTATCCGCCACAAGTGTACCATTCGCAACGCCTACATCGTCCCACATATTCCAGAGTGCAGAGGATAAAACAATCCAGTCATCGGCTGCAATAAAATTGGTAACAACATCATGACCCGTCACTAATGCGGATGATGTGGCAGGTGCGGCAGCAAAATCAGTGGTCGCGATGTAATTGATGACATCAACTCCGCCTACAACAGTAGCAAGCGTGATGGTATCTTGCCCAACACCCCCTGTAATGGAATGATTGCCTGTATCGGCTGCCGCTCCAGCAGTGATTGCATCATTGCCTCGACCGCCGAGGAACGTATCATTTCCAGCATCACCATTGAGGATGACTCCACGCGTTGAAAGGCTTGCATTGATGCTGTCATCGCCTACCCCACCTGCAATAGTTGCGATGTGGTTGGCAACTGCCAATGTAGACGTGATATTAATAATATCATTGCCGTCACCAGCATTCGCTGATAGGTGCGTTCCCGTGATGTTTAACGTATCAACGCCTGCACCTGTTGTGAGTGAAGATACAACAGTGGTTGTTCCAGCACTGAAGGTAATGAGGTTTGTGCCAGCACCAGCGTCTACGGTTACCGTCGCCCCATTCACATTAATAGTATCATTACCTCCTGTGGTTGTCACAGCACCATTGGCACTGAAGATAATATTATTATCACCAGCACCAGCATCCACCGTTTGTTGTCCGCCTGTTGCCGTGATCGTATCATTGCCAGTACCAGCGGTAATGCTTGAAGCTAATGTGCCAGAGCTGTTGGATGTGACGCGATTATTACCATCACCAGCATTGACTGTTGATCCATGACCAGTCACCGAGATGATATCGTTGCCCGCTCCCGCTGTCACTCGGCAGGTTGGTCCGCTGCACGTAATGCGATTATTTCCCGCACCGCCAATGATGGTATCTGAACCACCTCTGCCATCGATCACATCATCACCAGCGTCACCATCAATGCTATCTGAATTTAGTGTGCCATTTAATGTATCATTACCAGTCGTTCCTATAATACCTGCTGGTGCTGCCCCTAAAGTGATGCCAAAATCACCTGTGACGAAAGCATCAATGCGAACGCTCGTTGCGTTTGTAACTCCTGGACGTGTAATGATGAGGTGGTTAGGACCTGCTCCGTGCAGCCGTAATTCATAGGTGCTTGTTCCTGCCACGAGCGTATATAACGCTGATGTCGTTGCCGTTGCTTCGCCACCCACAAATCGTGCTGTGCCTGATAATATTATGTTGTCCAAACGCAATACGTCTCCCGCATCTGAATCTGTAATGGTATCATTACCATCACCAATACTGTTGATGAGTACAATATCATTTCCTGCGCCAGCGGTGATGCTATCATTGCCTAAACCCGATGTGATGCTATCAATGTCCGCACCGCCAAGTAAGGTATCATTGCCTGCGCCACCAAGGAGTGTGTCGTTACCAGCTCCAGCATCAAGGCTATCATTACCAAGATCGCCCGTTAGACTATCATTGCCAGCTCCAGAATTTAATATGTTATTCAAAGAGTTGCCAATTAAAATATCATTGCCTGTACTGGAAGTGGCGTTTTCAATGTTCGATCCAAAGGCGTTCCACGATCTGCTTGCGCCAACGCGTGTTACAAAATTGATACCTTCACGTAAATCTAGGGTGACATTGCTTGTTTCAGCCGTTGTGAGAGCATCCGCTGCACCACTTGCATCCCAGCGCGCAAATTCGCCATCGCCACCTGCAATAGTATAGGTAGTATTACCAGCATTGGTGGTTGTATTAGCACCGTACAAGGTTTGCATGGCGGCAATGTCATAAATCATCGGTGTGCGAGCATAGCCATCAATTTGACCAATAGTGCCACCAAATTGCCCCGCATTGTAGGACATCACGCTAAATTCTTGCGTATCGTCCGCTCTAGGTAAAAACGGAGCGCGATCACCAGCTCCATAACCGCCCGGATGCTTTAAGCCAAGGGCATGACCAATCTCATGCAGCATCGTAAAATGCCCATAATAGCCATCACGGAAATCTCCACCGCTGCCCGATCCTGAAGTGATATCCACGACTACTTGTGCTTTTTGAAGCGATCCATTGGCACTATTGAAAAAGCGTGCTATGCCGCCCGCGCCTGTAGCTGTTTCTGTGCGGAATTGTATCTCGGCATCGTCAAAAGTAGCCTCAGCTTGAAAAGAAATGTTTGCAACCGCTGCCCACGCATCCAGAGCGCGTTGTGCAGAACCACGGCTATCTAATGCACCTACATCGGTCGGTGCGCCTACTAATGCAGTGGGATTCGTACCCGCAGGCAAGTCAAAACCAGCCCATGTACCAGCGTGATCAAATGAAACGCCTATAATGTTCGCCCCTGCACCTAATACTGGTGCTGTGGTGGTTGGAGCATTCGCAGTCAACCCCCATTTGAGCGCATGTGTTCCCGTTAATGCTCTCACATAAAGAGGCTGCGCACCCGTACCCAAGGAAGGAATTGCCGTGCCACCAGCAAATGCAGCGGAGGACATTGAGCCAGAGGGAACAGGAGTTTGCGGTGTATTTTGACCATTGATAGATGGAAGATGCGATGATTGAAAAATAGACATAATTTCTCCTAGAGATGATTGAGGCAATAATGATATGATTTTATATAATGATATGATTTTACATCTGCGTCATCAGATGAACGAGCAACATTGTGAATGGTAAGTGTTAAAAAAATACTAAAGGTATCCATCGTAGAGGCCTTGCAGTGTGTTTTTGATGATGTTGCGTGATGTGACAAAAATACAACGATACATCACTCACACTCTAAAGTTTATAGCATAGAAGGCTTTAACAAAATCCTAATGCGTTGCGCAAGATTTAAGGAAATGTTCTTGTGAGAATAAGATTAGGTAGATTGCTTCTTGCATATCAAACAATTATATATTACATGTTGATTTATGAAAGAATTGACTCCAAAAGACATTGTTGTAGAACTTGATCGCTTTATCATTGGTCAGCACGTTGCCAAAAAAGCCGTTGCTATTGCCTTGCGTAATCGTTGGCGGCGAAAACAAGTGCAAGGATCATTGCAAGATGAAATTGTGCCAAAAAATATTTTGATGATTGGGCCCACAGGATGTGGTAAAACAGAAATAGCGCGCCGTTTAGCACGTTTGGCCAATGCCCCATTTTTGAAGATTGAAGCAACCAAATTCACCGAAGTGGGCTATGTGGGGCGCGATGTTGAATCGATCATACGTGATCTTGTTGAAATTGCGGTGAAGTTAGTGCGCGCCCGTGAACATCAACGCGTCTATGATAAAGCCGAAGCTGCTGCACAAGAGCGTATTCTTGATGCTTTGGTTGGGGATTCAGCGAGTGCGGATACACGCCGTAAATTCCGTGAAAAACTGCTCGCAGGGGAATTAGACGATAAGGAAGTGGAGCTTGAAGTGGCAGATAATGATACGAGTAGCTTCAATAGCTTTGATATTCCCGGAATGCCAGGCGGGCAAATGGGGGTGTTGAACATTAGTGATATGCTCAATAAAGCCATGGGGGGAGGGCGCACCAAAACACGCCGTATGACTGTTGCGCAGAGCCATAAGCTCTTGATTAATGAGGAATCTGATAAATTATTGGATCAAGAAAAAGTCGTGCAGGAAGCCTTGCGTGCTGTGGAACAAGATGGCATTGTGTTTATTGATGAGATTGATAAAGTATGTGCGCGTTCGGATGTGAAGGGCGGTGAAGTCAGCCGTGAAGGGGTGCAACGCGATCTCTTGCCCTTGATTGAAGGAACAATGGTGACAACCAAATATGGCATTGTGAAAACAGACCATATTTTATTCATCGCATCGGGCGCGTTTCATATGGCGAAACCCGCAGATTTATTGCCTGAATTGCAAGGGCGGTTGCCTATTCGTGTGGAGTTACATGCCCTCACTGAAGCGGATATGCAACGTATTTTGACAGAGCCTGAAGCGAGCCTCACCAAGCAATATACGGCATTGCTTGCGGTTGAAGATGTGCATATCACTTTCACGGAATGTGGCATAAAAGCCTTAGCTTCTCTGGCAACGATCTTTAATCGTGAGATAGAAAATATCGGGGCGAGGCGGTTACATACCATTATGGAAAAATTGATGGAAGAAATTAGTTATGAGGCATCTGAGCGCAAAGGTGAATCCTTAACCATTAATGCGGATTATGTGCAGACGCATGTTGGGCATATGGCAGAAAAAGTGAATCTGGAACGATTTATTTTGTAACCTTAGCGTCTCATTATTCATGCACGACATACAGCATATTTTAGGGATTGAAAGCAGTTGTGATGAAACTGCCGTTGCATTGGTACGCACAGATGGCATAGTGCTTGGTGAAGCATTGATGACACAATTTGAGGATCACTTGCCCTATGGCGGGGTTGTGCCTGAAATTGCTGCCCGTCAACATATGCTGCATGTTGAACCGTTGATCCGCGATGTTTTAGAGCGCACCCAATGTTCACTCCAAGATGTTGATGCGGTGGCAGTGACTGCAGGTCCGGGGCTTATTGGCGGTGTTATTGTGGGGGTGATGATGGCAAAGGCGGTGGCTACGGTGCTTCGCGTGCCTATTTATGCGATCAATCATCTTGAGGCACACGCATTGAGTGTGCGTATTCATGATTCTGTGGCGTTCCCCTATCTTTTATTTCTCATGTCGGGCGGGCATTGTCAGATTATGGTCGTGCATGATGTTGGGAGCTATGAGTTATTTGGGGCAACGCTTGATGATGCTATTGGTGAAGCATTTGATAAAACAGCAAAAATGCTTGGGCTTGGTTATCCGGGAGGTAGAGAGATTGAACGTTTGGCAAAGGATGGTGATCCGCATCGTTTTGCTTTTCCGCTTCCCTATATTCATCGTGCGGGATGCGATATGTCGTTCTCAGGATTAAAAACCGCAGTGCGCACACAGATAATAGCACTGGATCAAGCGGGAGGATTAAGCGCACAGGATAAAGCAGATATTGCTGCAAGTGTCCAGCACAGCTTATGCACGATTATTCTTAATAGGATGGATCGCGCCTTAGCATTGTGCAAAGAGCGTGCTATCCCCGTGCGTGCGTTTGTGGTGGCAGGTGGCGTTGCTGCCAATGGTGCTATTCGTCAAGGATTGCAGCATCTATCAGAGCGTGCATCCTTGCCTTTTGTCGCTCCTCCTATGCATTTATGCACCGATAATGCAACGATGATCGCATGGGCAGGGTTAGAGCGTATTCGTAGGGGTATCGCACCCTCAAACCTCGATTTTGAGCCTAAAGCACGGTGGTCATTAACGGATATGTAGGTTCTTAAAAGAATTGCCGGAACATTAAAGTACATCGAGCAGCGGTATCTTGGACGCGATAACTAGCGACAAGATCATTATTCGCACTGCTGCCATCATCTGCTGCGGAGCATAGATTATTCCAATAGCGTGACACAACTTTACCTTGAGCGGGTTTGCCATCATCCACTTTAGTGTCGATATTCCACGCTTCTTCAGGCGTTAAGATGGGATTAAAAGAAAAATCATTGGTGGTTGCGCCACCAATTTCAAGGAAATTATCATATTGTAATGCATAACTCATAGCATTGCCGGGGAATGTTCCTGCCCATGTTGCCAACCAACCCGCGCCGGGTAATTTCGATGTGGGTGCATTAGTACCTAAGATATGATGCTGTGGGTTGCCCGAACCGCCACGCCCCGTAAAACTGCCCTCAATTAACCCTGCATTAGCCAAGTGCTGCCAAAAAGTAAACATTTCGCTATATTGTGATGCTCCGTTCAAGACATCAAGATTCCCAGTCCCATTGCCATTGCAGGTTTGTTTGCCCGTGCCTGCTGTAGTAATGCATGTAGCAGGCGTTGCATGAGCTGCACCCCAAAAAGCAGTCGCATTATTCATATCTCCGGGAATAGCAAAATATTTGCCTTTGAATGTATTGATAGCGGTAGCAAATTCTGTAGATTCCGTGGTTACGGCGCGTAGTTCGGAGGAACGAATCAAGCTCTGCCCCGTCAATATGCCTCCTGTGAGTAAGCCAAGTATAACAAGGACAATGGAAAGCTCGATTAAAGAAAAACCTTTTTGTGGGGAATGGTCTTCTCGGTGGGAATAGAAAGAATGCATCTGCAAAAACCTTGAGAATATAACTAAAACTTAATATAGCCTATCAGAATAAGGTTAATAATCCATGTGTTTTGTGATGAAAATCGCTCTTAGAATCTGCTACGAATCTTTTTATTATGAGGCGAAAATGGTGATTTTTGAAAACCGTAGCGGAGTGTACATAGAAGTACATGAGCAACGGAAGTGAAGAAAATTGCCATTTGCAGCCCATAAGAGAGAGATTCGTAGCAGGTTCTTAAAACGGTATAGGATATTCTTTATAGACGCGCATTATATCTTCTAAACATTCACTTGAGAGCGTGACATCGATGGAATCAATATTGCTGCGCAACTGTTCCATGGTGGTCGCACCAATGATGGTGGATGTGACAAAAGGTTGCTGATGTACGAACGCAAGTGCCATCTGCGCAAGGTCTAGCCCGTGACGGGTGGCGATGTCATAATATGCATCCACGGCCTTATGCGCGTGTGGCACATCACGAGGCGGATCACTTAGCACCGTCCAACGTGAACCTGAAGGGCGTGCGCCACCGCGATATTTACCACTAAGCATCCCTGTCGCAAGCGGTGACCATGCCAGCAAGCCACATTGCTCCGCTTGGGCGATTTCGTGCAGATCCTGTTCTCCAACGCGGTAGAGCAGCGAATATTCATTTTGTATGGATTGCATCCGTGGTAGATGATGTTGCTGCGCGAGGTGAAGGTACTGCATCGTTCCCCACGCTGTTTCATTGGATAAGCCTACATGACGAATTTTGCCCACAGCGATGAGTTCTTGAAGCGTATGCAGTACTTCCAACATATTATCCAGCACGGCGTTACGGTTAAATTGCGGAGTATAACGCCAATTTTGGCGAAAATGATACGAACCTCGGTTTGGCCAATGCAGTTGATAGAGATCGATATAATCCGTTTGCAAGCGTGCAAGTGATCCCTCAATGGCAGCAAGAATGTTCTTTTTGTCAATCTGATAGCCTGATTCACGAATCCATGCAAGCCCCGGTCCTGCAACTTTGGTTGCAAGAATCACTTGATCGCGTTTTTTGCGCTGTGCCAACCATGTACCGATAATGGTTTCTGTAGCACCATAAGTATCACGACTTGGCGGTACGGCGTACATTTCAGCGGTATCCCAAAAATTCACGCCACGCTCTAAAGCGTAGTCCATTTGGGCGTGTCCGTCTGCTTCATTGTTCTGTTTGCCCCATGTCATTGTGCCAAGACATATGACGCTGACTTTGAGGTCGCTAGTCCCGAGTGTACGATAATGCATAGATACTCCTCTGATTTTGCGCCACCATAACAGTTTTTTTATGGTTGTGCTATTTTTTTGTTGTCATAAGGGAGCATATATGATTATAACTATCACACGCACTATGCGGGTGTAGCTCAAAGGTAGAGTTCTAGCCTTCCAAGCTAGCTGTGTGAGTTCGATTCTCATCACCCGCTCCATATTTTTTAGATTCTGCAATCACTCCTGCCTTAAGCGTTTCGCCAAGATTTCATCGATGGTGAGGAGGTCGCGCCATTGGTTATAATGCGGGTCGGATTTGAGATTTTTGAGGATGG
>RDXM01000073.1 GCA_004292595.1 Candidatus Kapaibacterium sp.
GTCGTCGCCTGAAGCCCGCACCAACACGCACAGACAGGAATGTCTGTGCCACTAAATATTGTTGAAGTTTATCCATTTAATTTTTGAGCCTTCCTAATATTGCAAGGACAGTAAAAAAATATTTGCATACAATTTCAAAAATCTCTATTTTTGAATAGTTCGATTTTCAAACTATAATGATTTTCAAAATATGCAAAATCCGAAAGCTGTGGAATTAACTGAGCATATCAACGTTGTAGTTCAAGAATTTTTGACCATTCACCAAACTTTGAACGATGCTTATACTGGTGTGAGCAAGCAAGAATTGAATATCATTAGCATCGTTGGGCGCAGGTCGGGCGCAATTATGCGAGAAATCGCTGAGGATGCGCAATTAGCCGTCAGCAGCGTTACGCCGATTATTGATAAACTTGTCGAAAAAAAATTGGTCAAGCGGGAACGCAGCGAAGAAGATAGGCGCATTGTGAGCGTGGAACTGACGGAGAAAGGTGCAAAGATTTATCAAATGGAAGTAGAATCGTATATGCGCCTGAGCGCGAGTATTCTTGCTGCTCTCAGCCCAAACGAGCAAGATAAATTTCTCGGTTTTTTTCGTAAAATTGCTTCCTCGCTCTCGGAAAAGCATCTTGAAATTGCTTGAAAAAATGTGTGGTAAAGACAAACTGCTTTTTTGAAGCAGTTTTTTTATGAATAATAAAATACTTTGAAAATAGGAATATCCATTTACTTAAATTTTCACAAAAAAAACTATCGGAATTTCGTTATGGCTACATCAGCAGCACTTATCACGGGCGCATCAAGCGGCATTGGCTATGAACTTGCAAAAATCTTTGCCCGCAATAAACAGAACGTCATTCTCGTTGCTCGCAGCGAGAAAAAATTGCAGGAAATTGCACGAGAATTAGAGAAAAGCTATGGAATCACCGCGACCGTTATTGCCAAAGATGTCTCGAAATTAAGCGCGGTGCAGGAAATGTATGATGCTGTTCAGCAAGCAGGTATTCGCGTGGAATATCTCGTCAATAACGCGGGTTTTGGTGATTTTGGCTTTTTCACCGAAACAAGCTGGGAAAAAGAATTGGAAATGATAAATCTCAACATGACCTCTCTCACCGCACTGACGAAGCTCTTTGCGAAAGATATGGTTGCGCGGAAATCAGGAAAAATCATGAATGTTGCTTCGACGGCTTCATTCCAGCCCGGTCCTCTTATGGCAGTCTATTACGCAACAAAGTCGTATGTACTTTCTTTTTCCGAAGCTATTTCCAATGAACTGAAAGATAAAGGCGTAACGGTAACGGCGTTGTGTCCGGGACCGACAGAATCTGGCTTCCAGTCGGCGGCGGCAATGGAAGATTCTAAATTGGTCAAAGGCAAGAAAATGCCAACGTCGAAGGATGTTGCTGAGTATGGCTACAAGGCGATGATGAGCGGAAAAGTTGTTGCGGTTCATGGTGCGATGAACAAACTAATGGCGCAATCAGTACGCTATACGCCGCGAGCAGTGGTGCGCTCTCTGGTGCGGGCAATGTCGGAACGCACACACTAATTCAAGCATTTTTACTTTTCAATTTTTACTTTTCGGGAGGATGTTCAATGAGTTACGCAGCAAAAACAGTGTTTGCCTTTGGCGTGTATATGCTGGGGCAGGGCATAATACTCTTTTTTATTCCCAATCTTCTCTTGGGCATGGTCGGCTTGCCGCTTGCAAACGAAGTTTGGGTGCGGGTTCTGGGGATTGCCGTTACGGTATTAGGTTTTTTTTATATCATGGCTGCACGTGCTGATTTTGCGCCGTTCTTTCGCTGGACGCTGGTTTCGCGCACGTTTCAGCTTGTGGCGTTTGCGGGATTGGTTGCCACTGGTTTGGCATCGCCGATTGTGTTAGCATTTGCTGGAATTGAGTTTTTATCAGGTGTCTGGACGTTTTTTGCGCTGAGACAGTCATCAGCCGCATAACTTCATCGTTACATCATCGTTACATCATCGTTACATCATTCAAATAAATTGTTATGAAAAAATTTCTTGTGTGGAGTAGCGCGAGCGTTATCGCTCTGATAATCGTTTTTGTCTATGTTGCAGACAGCGATATTCCCGATGTGATGATGAAAAGCAAAGCGCACATCCGAGCCTCTGCGCCCTTCTACATCTTCCGCTTCAAAGCCCCTGCCAATGGCATTGCTGGGCAGTGATGCTTGTTATCTCGAATGATGAGCGTGTATGGGCTGTTGAGCTTATTTTTCCCCAACAATCACAACAGCGCATTTTTCGTTTGTTCCCACCACGTGCTTCTTTGGGCGATATTCCTTCACGGTAAATTTGCACCGCGCCTCTTTTCCCCCCATTCTTTTCCCTTGCGCTTGGCAAAGATTTTTTGCATTTTGCAAGCCAAGCGGTTGTGCTATGCAAAATCTATTCCATATTGTGCAATACCGCTTCAGTTCAGGATGAGCGGCAATAATGATGCGTAGAAAGCAGCATGAAAAGTCGTTCCGTTACTTTCTTCACTTTTTCTTGCCGCATTTGCCATGATTGGTCTTGGACTTGGTCTGGAACTTGGTTTAGAACAAAAGCTGACACCTCAGCAGGTGCAATATCTGAAATTGCTCCAGCTGACGGGCTTGCAGCTAGAGCAACATATTTCGCAGGAAATGGAGATGAATCCTATGCTCGAAGAAGGTGCGGGCGATAGTGAAATTGGCGATGAGCCAGAAGGCATGACGCAGGTAGAAACCACCACCGAAGATGCACCAAACGAAGCAGACTCTCCCGAAGAAACCACACCCGATGAATTTGCTACGCAAACAAGCCCCGATGACGACTTCGACGTATTCGACCGCGAAAATGGCGTGAATGCCGAAGAGCAGACGTGGATTGATTTTATCGAAGACGAAGGAAATCCCGCAAAATATGGCGGCGACGACGAAGACGGCGAAGGCTTTCCCATGCCCGAACACCGCACCGTTCTTGATGAATTGGAAGACCAACTGCGTATGCTCGACCTCACCGAAGAAGAGCAAATTATCTGCGAAGAAATTTTGGGCAGCATCGAATCCTCTGGCTATCTCCAGCGCGATTTGCAGGAAATCGTCATTGCAGCAAATGAAAAAATTGACGTCCTGAACGAACTGCGCTCCCGCGAATACCGCACCAAATATGGTCTCGCTGCACCTTCTGCCAATAATTTTTCTACCAATACCTACAACGATGACGATTACGATGTCGCCGATTACGAATCTGCGGAAGAATATCTTGACAATATAGAAATTTCTTACACCCGCAAACCCGCACAAAAACTCGCTCCAAAAGCACAAAATCACCCTGCTGCGCCCGTGCAAATGCAGCACGTTTCGGTGGAATTAGTCGAAGAAATTTTGCTCGAAATTCAAGTGCTTGAGCCACCCGGCATTGGCGCACGCGACCTCCGCGAGTGCTTGCTGGCGCAGCTCCGCGCTTTGCCCAAGCTGAACGCTCCGCAGCAACTCGCTGTGCTGGTGCTTGAGCGCAGCTACGATGCCTTCAAAATGAAGCATTACGAAGTCATCATGCGGGAATTGAAGGTGAATGAAACGTACTTGCGCGAGGCTCTGAAGGCGATTCGTGCGCTCAATCCGAAACCAGGCGGCGGCGACTCTGGAAGCGGCACAAATTCTATTGTTCCCGACTTCCTCATTCATTTCGACGAAGAAAAAAACGATTTTCTTATTCAACTCAACGACAGCCGCGTACCAACGGTGCGCGTGAACAAGATGTACGAGCAGATGAAAAATCAAGTGCGTGAGTTCACGAAAAAAGGCATGAAAAGCCAGAAGCTGAACAAAGACACACGCCAATTCCTGAAGCAAAAATACGACGATGCGAAATTTCTCATTCTCGCACTCAAGCAGCGTCGGCACACGATGATGCGCGTGATGACGGCGATTGTCCACCGGCAGCGCGAGTTTTTTATTCATGGAAAAAGCTCTATTCGACCGCTTATTTACAAGGATATTGCCGAAGATACGGGCGTGGATATTTCCACCGTTTGCCGCGTCGTGAACAACAAATACACACAAACGGATTTTGGTGTATTTGAATTACGCTATTTTTTCAGCGAAGGCTTGCCAATGCCGAAAGACCCTCTTCACACAGGACTTGCCACAAAAGATAGTAATGGCAAGGCTTCTACGGCAAACGATGAGGATGACGACGATGGAAACAATGAAATTTCAACCCGCGTTATCAAAGAAAAATTGAAAGAGCTTATCGGGCAAGAACCGAAAAACAAGCCTCTGAGCGATGACAAACTTGTGCAAGAACTCGCAAAACACGGCTTTACGATTGCTCGGCGTACCGTTGCGAAATACCGCGACCTTATGGCAATTCCCCCTGCGCGTCTGCGCCGCGAGTTGTAGTAATTTTTTCCCAGAGCGTCGTAGCTGCTGCTTCGCCGCTTCGCGCTGCGCTTTCAATCGTAGCAGGTAAGTGAGTGCGCGTCCAATCTCCTGCAAGAAAGACATTGTTCAAGCCCAGCACTTGTGCGGGAAAGTGGGTTTCAGGGCGCAAACACTCGTTTTCTGGGGTGAAAAGCGGCGTGGCATGGCGCTCACGAATAACGCGAGAATGCAGTAATTGTGCGCTTTTAGCGGCAGGAAACACCTCTTGCAATTCACGCCAACACTCCCCAACAATCTCTTCATTCGTGCGCCCAGCAAGCGCAGATGCCGCGCTGAACGTCAGCGACAAATGCCCACGAAAGCGCGTCGGCACTGCCTCGCTCGTATCGCAGAGCTTGCGGCGATTAAACACCCACTGCGTTTGCGTCCCCAAAAGCGCGATAAAATCTTGCTCGACAACATCGGTATCTGTCCACAAATACACCGAAATAATTGGCGACGATGCAAAGCCGCTCCACGCCTGCATTTCCGGACGCGCCCGCATTTCTGCGGGAAAAAGTTTTGCGCACTGCCCCAGCGAAACAGCCGAAATAATGCTATCCGAGAGAATCTGCTCGCCACGAGCAGAGATAATTCCTTCGGCACGAGTATTTTTCACAAGCAAACTCTTCACCGAAGCAGTAATGACGCGGCTGCCACGCTCTTCCAAAAATTTCCGCGCTGGCGCAAATACTTCGGCAAGTCCTGTGGTCGCACTCAGCATTTGTGCGGCTTCCCGCCCGCTCAAAAATGCCAAACGCATCACCTGTACCAGTAGCATCGCAGAAGCCGCATGAAGAGGCGCGTTCAGCGTTGCCAGCACAATCGGCTCCCAAAAGCGCATTATTACTCGCTCACTCTGGCGTTCTTCGTGCAAGAGTTCCAGCACCGTTTTTCCCTCGGGACGCACGAGGCGAAATTTTAGCCGTGCCGCAAAGCGCAACAGCCCATAGCGCTCGCTGCCCGATAAGCCGCGCAACGTCAGCATTCCCCATGCCATACCGAGTTCTGCGGGAAAGCGTGAGGCATCAAGTGAAAAAATATCGGCGGGAGACGTGGAGGAATCAGGAGAATTGGAGAGATTGAAGGAATTGGTGCAGTCTGCAAACCAAACGCGGAGCGCAGCCTGACGACGCAGAAGCGGCATTGTTCCAAGCGTTGTGGCAAGGCGAAGCGTGGCGTCGTAGCAGCCCATGAGCAGGTGCTGTCCGTTGTCAATGATGTCGCCAGATTCGCGGTCGAGCAGAGATTGGACGCGCCCGCCGATGTCGGGACGAGCTTCTACCAGCGTTACACGGACTCCACGCTCTGCAAGGCGTACGGCTGCTGTTATTCCCGCAACACCGCCGCCAATAACGATGCAGTGATGCGGTTCGGCAAAGGATGTCGTTTGGTGAAATGTTGCCATAATTGTTGTTTTCTGCCAAAACAATAGAGTTTATCTCGAATAAGGTTTTTAGGGTTTTGGAGCAAGGCAGCATGCTGCCTTGTTTCGTAAAAAAGTCTATTCGGAATAAAGTCTAATGTTCTTGCGCTTTTTACGCTTCTTCATCGTTTGCTTGCGCAGCCTGATTTTGTGCGGCATCTGACGTGTTGAGCGTATTTGTTGTTCCTTCCTGCGCTTTCGCCATTGCCTGATGAATATCTACCATACTGAGTCCCTGTGCGGCTTCCAGAATATCGGCGCGGTCTGCCATGAGTTCCTCCAGTTCGCGGGGCTTGGGCAAATCAGCGAGGCTGTGCAAGCCGAAAAGCCGTAGAAAATCGTCCGTTGTGCCGTAAAGAAGCGGTTTGCCGACAGATTCACTGCGCCCAACAATCGTTATCAAATTTTTCTCGAGCAAACGATTGATAATTTCATTCGAGCTAACACCACGAATCACTTCCAATTCAGGCTTGGAAACAGGTTGGCGATAGGAAATAATTGCCAGCGTCTCCAAAGCGGCTTTCGATAAGCGTTTTTTTGATTTTGATTTCACCAAACGCGCCAATAACTCACCAAATTCTGACTTGGTCGCAAATTGATAGCCGCGAATACCTTCGCGTGCCACTTGCACAATCGTAAAAACGCGCCCTGTTGCTTCAAATTCTGCGTTTAATTCCTCCACGAGTGCGCTGATAAAGGTTTGCGCGGTGGTGGTGGTGGTGGTGGTGGTGGTGGTGGTGGTGGTGGTGGACTTCAGGGGCGCAGCATCCGTCGTCGCCAGAGCTTCTTTGGCTTCTTTCGCAAGTCCTTCGGGTGCTTCAACGTGGAAATGTGCCACGTGAGGCGGTACGCCGTCAAGATTCGTTTGCTCAGGATTCGTTTGTTCAAGATTTATACTCTCAGCATCCGCCAGATGCGTAGTTGTATCGGTTTCTTCACGGGCATTTTCGGCAAATTCTTCCGCTTCAGCGTTTGTTTCATCACGAAAAGGCAGTTGCTTTGTCGAGCCATTTTTTGTTTGCCCATGAATACCATTGAAGCCACTGGCTTTCCCATTTTTTGTTGCACCATTTTTTGTGGTGGCGGAAGGTTTCGGGGGCGATTTCCGTTCTATTTCTTCGCCGACGACAAGCAAATCGTAGAGATTTTGTGCTGAAAGCGGCTCTTCCGATGCAAAAAGCAGTGCCTCTACGGCAGCTAATTGTTCGCGGCGAGAAAGCTCCAAAAAATTTGGACGTGAGTATTCTTGCGGTGTTGAAGATGATATAGAGTCAAAATGTTCGTTGGGTGCTGTGTTCATTGAACGTGTCTATCAAAATAAATGCGAAGTGAATGATGGTGATAAAACTGCCTTGGGAATGGTGAAAAAAATAAGTAGTTCAAGTCAGTAGCGGCACAGACATTCTTGTCTGTGGGTTCTTAAAACCCCTATCAGGACTCACAGGCAAGAATGCCTGTGCCACTGAAACCTAAAAAAACAACACTTTATTTTTCAACCGTTCCTTGAAGAAAGAGTAGATTGTTCGTGATTTATAGCGCGGCGTTGATTCTTTTTTCTTGTCCCAATGCGGCTTCGAGCGTGGGAAACTCTTCTAATGTAATAAAAAAAGATAGCTCGGAGCGGGCATTATTGCTGCGATACACGCCGCTCACGGGCGAGGCAAGGCTGGGCGTATAGCCAGAAGCCAAGGCAATATGAGCCTCGGCGACTGCCAAGCCACGCGAAGGGTCGTAGGCACGCCATCCTGCGCCCGGCAAGTACACCTCTGCCCAAGCGTGCAAGTGCCGTTCGGTTTCGGCTGTGCCAGTGTACAGCACATACCCACTCACAAATCGCGCTGCCAAGCCACGTGCGCGGCAGGCATCCATAAAAAGAACAGCAGTATCGCGGCATGAGCCAAGACATGAACGCAAGGTAATATGGGACTCGTAGGCGTTTCCTTCATTGCGAACAATCTGCTCGACGTTGTTAAAAATCCATATGGTGAGATTGCTGAGAAACGGCATAATTTCTTCATTGCTTTCCTCTGCTATGCGCTTGGAAAATGCTGCCACATCGCTATGAAGAGATTTCTGCGCAAGAAATGGCTGCAAAAACGTCTGCATTTCTGCTGGGTATTCAAACGGCAGTTCTTCGGAGACAGTGAGCAAAAAATTGAACGGATTTGTGCAAAATGTTTCCACCACAGCGTGTGTCGTTACTTCAAAATAGTCGCAGAGGCGGTCGAACCAGACCTGTACGGCGGGATTCCCGTCGAGGTCGTGAATATGCGCCATTCCCGCGAAATGCGGGGCGAGTTCCAGAGAAAATGAGTGGCAACGCTGCGCAGCATCTGTGCGGGGTACAAGTCGCAATGTCTGTGCTTCAAGGAAAACACGGTCGGTATAGGTATATCGTGTACGGTGGGAAATGCGAAAAAACATAAGTATTTGCGGGGAATCATACAGCAAGAGCCTGACGAATAAGGCAAACTCTCGTAATAGTATTGAGTATTTATGCGTCTTGTAGGCGTTGTAAGAATAGTTTTGTACGCATTTTTTGCGCAAGGGCGTTCTTTGCTTCAAACGGTGCGGTGTGCTTGATAGCTATTGCAAAGCTAGTGAATTCTTCGCACGTGGCAAAGTTTCCTCAATACCTCACGATGATTTGGCAATTCATTTGGCATGGGGAAATCTTCACAAACGATGAACTTTTTCCGAAGATTTCTGCAAGATTCTTTCCATATTTCTTGCATAAATTGTATATTGTGTTCTCTTTAGAACGATTGATATATCAACTAAATTGCAACATCATCACCATGCCAGCTACGATATATTTGCTGTATATTTGCTGTCCGTTCCGATATGATGAGATTGCTCAATCACGGAAAATTACCATTTTTCATTGTTAATAGATTTGCTGAGGTAAGCACAATGCTCGGCTTCGGTAGGTCCAGATTTTTACACAAGGAGTAGCATAGTGGATTTGTTTCAAAAATGCTTCGAGTTTACCCGCGCCGACGAAGTAAAGGCACTGGATATGTATCCGTACTTCCGCGCCGTTCAGGAAAACGAAGGTCCAGAAGTGATGATGGAAGGACGCAAGGTTATTATGGCTGGCTCGAACAATTATCTTGGTTTGACGGGGCATCCGCGTGTGCGCGAAGCAGCAAAAGCTGCTATTGACAAATACGGTACAAGCTGCTCCGGTTCTCGTTATTTGACTGGTACGATTGACCTTCACAATGAATTAGAAGAGCGTTTTGCAAAGTTTCTGGGCTATGAATCCGTGATGCTCTACAGCACAGGCTATCAAACCGCGCTCGGTGTGGTTTCTGGCTTGGTGCAGCGCGGCGACTACGTGATTTCCGATAGAGAAAACCATGCGTGTATCGTCAATGGTGCATTGCTCGCAAAGGGCGCAACGGCTGAGTTTGTGCGCTACAAGCACAACGATATGGCAGACCTTGAGCGCGTCATTGCGAAAATTCCCGACACCGCAGGAAAATTTATCGTTACCGACGGTGTGTTTTCGGTCACTGGTTCGATTGTGAATTTACCAGAACTTGTCAAAGTTGCCCGCAAATACAATGCTCGTGTGATGGTGGACGATGCCCACGCAACAGGCGTGGTCGGCGTTGGCGGACGCGGCACAGCAAGCCACTTCGGACTCACACACGAAGCTGATATGACCATGGGAACATTCTCCAAGACGTTTGCGTCGCTGGGCGGCTTTGTTGCTGGTCCAGAGCGCGTTATCAATTACTTGAAGCATAATTCTCCCGCGCTTATTTTTAGTGCCAGCCCAACTCCCGCCTCGTGCGCGTCGGCGTTGGAAGCATTGGCAATTCTCGAAGAGCAGCCAGAACTCATCACCAAACTTGTGAGCAATGCCGCATATGCGCGGAAAGGCTTGCGCGAGAAAGGTTTTCACGTGTTGGATAATCAAACGGGCATTGTTCCGGTGATTGTCGGCTCGCTCGAAAACGCACTTATGTACTGGCGGCAACTCTACAACCGCGATGTGTTCGTCAATGCGTTTATTCCGCCCGGCGTACCGCCGAATATGAGCATGATGCGCACGAGCTATATGGCTTCGCACGAAACATATCATCTCGACCGCATTGTTGATACCTTCGATGAAGTTGGCAGTGTTCTTGGTTTTCGCGGTGCAACAACCAATGGCGTTGCTGCGCACTAAAAGCAAGGATGAAGGTTGAGGGCTGAATGATGAAAAGTAAGAAATGACGAAAAGCAAGAATTGATGAGGTTTTCAGAACCTTTATTGCTTTTCATTTGTCCGCCTTCTCCGCTCGTTGTACACTAAAATTCATCCCCACGAGTCATTATCTTTGTGCTGTATCGCTCTGATGCGGTTTTGAGCGGTTTTGTGCAAGGATATTTGACAAAATTATACAAGCAAGAATGTTTGTTCCAAATCTCCAAAGCCAGTATTCATGCGGCTTTGCGAATGGTGCGACCATTCTTGTTTCTGTATTTGCAAACGTCATATTTTTGTGTATTTTTGCCCACAGCGAATGTCCGTCTTGCGTAGAACAGTTCAAGAAGCAAGATTCTATGCGGTGTTGGGCGTGTATAGCTACAAAGCGCAAACAGGAGTGTTTGTGCTACCATCTGAAAAAATTTATCAATTCTTTCCTTTTAACCACCAGATTTATCGGAGTGATTCATGAAATTGATTGCCGCCAAAATGGCTGAAATCGCTGAAACCATGCGCGTTGAGCGCAAACAAATGGCGAAACAGCATGAAGAAACAAAAATCGGAGAAATTACAGCCGGACAAGTTCTTGGCGGCATTCGCGGTGTTCCGGCGATGATATGCGACACCTCGACCGTAAACCCCGATGAAGGCTTGCGTATTCGCAATATTCCCATTTTGGAACTGACCAAAGCACAGCCCGAAGATATTTTCTTTTTGCTCTGCACAGGCGCATTCCCTAATGATGCCGAGCGCACCGAGCTTCACGATATGTTCACGCGCAATTCCTCTGTTCCCTACTACGTCTGGAACGTGCTTGAATCCATGCCCCGCGATTCGCATCCGATGGTGATGCTCTCGACCGCAATCCTTGTTATGGAGCGCGAATCAAACTTCCGCCGCGCCTACGATTCTGGCAAAGGCAAAGATAAAATGTGGATGTATATGCTCGAAGACGCATTCTTGCTGCTTTCGCGCATCACCACGATTGCCGCAGCGATTTATCGTATGCGTTTCGACAAAGGCGAGCGTATTCAGCCACGCACCGACCTCGACTGGGGCGCAAACTTCGCATATATGCTGGGCTTGCCCGACACGAACAGCCGTTTTACCGAGCTTATTCGTATGTATCTCGTGCTGCACTCCGACCACGAAGGCGGCAACGTGAGCGCGTTCACCGCACACACCGTTTCATCGGCACTCTCGGATTTGTTCTACTCCTTCAGCGCAGCAATGAACGGTCTTGCAGGACCGCTTCACGGCTTGGCAAATCAAGAATGCTTGTCGTTTGTGCTGGAATTGCATGAGAAATTTGGCGGCGTTCCCAGCGACGAAGAATTGACGAAAGAACTCTGGAGCTTGCTCAATAGCGGGCAGGTGATTCCGGGCTACGGACACGCCGTCTTGCGCGTTACCGACCCACGCTTTACGGCATTCTACAACTTCGGCAAGCAAAACTGCGTGGATGATAAAGTATTCGGTATTGTCGATAAACTCTTCCAAATCGCACCGAAAGTGCTGACCGAACAAGGAAAAGCAAAGAACGTCTGGCCCAATGTTGATGCGGCTTCTGGCTCATTGCTTAATTATTACGGCATGACCGAATTTGAGTTCTATACCGTGATGTTTGGCGTATCCCGCGCAATGGGTATTTCCGCACAACTTGTCTTGGCAAGAGCTTCTGGCGCACCGATTACACGCCCGAAAGGCTTGACCACGCCGGGTATCAAAAAATTATTGGGTATGAGCTAAATATTGAGCATACACACTGAAAGTAACAGTCAATAGCCTACAAAGCCCTGCTTGGGAACAAACCAAGCAGGGCTTTTTTTATGCCTCCTTGAAAAAGCGCACAATCTCGCGGACGTGGCTCACAATCGCGGCATCGGCAAGAGCTTTGGCACTTGCATTTTCGGCATCGCGGGCAATTTTTTCATGCTCAAGTTTGTTGGTTTCCTGCAATGTGTCCAAACGCTGGCGCAAACGCTCGGTGTGAGCCGAATGCTCCGTCAAGCGTGATTCTATGCCACTTGCCCATGATTGCTCTTCGTCGGTACTCAGTTGAAATCGCAGCGATGTCAGTTCCTGTTCCAAGCGTTCTACGTCTGCCCTCAAGCGCACAACATCTTCACGCGGGAACGAAATTTCTTGGCGAATCCGCGCAAGCCGTTTCCGCACGTACTCGTAGCCACGCGCAACCGGACGCACGAAAGTCAGCAGCAAGGACGCTCCCGCGCCAAAATATCCCATAAAACTAATACCCGCCGAAGCAAGAAAATACATTCCCACCGCACTTGCCGCATGAAGGCATACCGCAAGAAGCAAGGCGCGGTCTGCCCAGCGTTTTGTGTAGGCAATATCGCTGCTTTCCACCGTGATTCCTCGCTTTTCGGACTCCTCGGCTTCCGACACAATCGTGCGAGCTTGAAAGTAAATGTTCCAAGGAATCGTAACAATGCCGAGAAGCCAGAGAAGGCTCACCAATGCTACGCCCCAGTCAATGGGCGATAAATGCCCCACCGTGCCGATGCTTTGCACAATCAGCCACGCAATGCCACCAAGCAGCACTACGCCAAAGATTCCGCCGATGGTGCTGGTATTCATTGGTTGTTCCTTTGCATGAGAACTTGAATGGAGGTAGTTTCGAGAATAATATTCCAGATGAAGTTATATTCTAAGATTTACACCGAAATTTCCTGCCCAATCGCCTCGCACTCCGCAAGCCACAGCGCGGCAGAAGCATCGCTCGGCATACGCCAATCACCACGCGGCGAGAGCGCAACCGTGCCGACTTTGGGACCGTCGGGCATAACAGAACGCTTAAATTGCTGCGTAAAAAAGCGACGAAAGAAGGTCTGAAGCCATGTTTGGAGCGTTGTATCGTCGTATTTGCCACGAAAGGCGTGTTTGGCGAGAAACATGATTTTGCGCGGTGCGAACTGGTAGCGCAAAAAGTAGTACAGGAAAAAATCGTGTAATTCATATGGACCAATCGTTTTCTCGGTTTCCTGCGCTTGGACCGCGCCTGCTTGCAAGGGCAATAATTCTGGCGACACAGGCGTAGCGCAGATGTCGTGCAGCACGGCGGCTTCATTTCCCGAAAATTCACTGCCCGAAAACTCGTGGTCGGCGCACCATTCCACGAGGTAGCGCACAAGCGTCTTCGGAATGCTCGCATTTACGCCATACATGGACATTTGGTCGGCATTGTAGGTACACCAGCCGAGCGCGAGTTCGGAGAGGTCGCCCGTGCCAATCACCAAGCCGTTTACCTGATTTGCCACGTCCATCAAAATCTGTGTGCGCTCGCGGGCTTGCGCGTTTTCGTACGTGATGTCGTGCGTGTTCTCATCATGCCCAATGTCGCGGAAATGCTGGCGTACAGCGTCGTTGATGGAAATAATCCGTAAGGTTGTTCCCAAGAATTCCGCAAGTTTTTCGGCATTGCCCCGCGTGCGAGTTGTGGTGCCGAATCCAGGCATGGTAATCGAAATAACTCCCGCGCGAGCCAAACCCAACATATCAAATGCTTTCACGCAAACTAAAAGCGCGAGCGTAGAATCTAAGCCGCCTGACACGCCTATCACCACGTTTTTCGTGTTCGTATGGCGGAGACGTTTTGCAAGTCCTGTGGTTTGAATCGCAAAAATTTCTTCGCAATCGCGTGAACGCCGCGTAGAATCTCGCGGGACAAAGGGCATTTGCGAAAGTGGGCGCAAAAGCGAGGTTGCCGCATTCACGCCATGATGCGTAAGTGCGCGTTCTGGATGCTCGGCGTATTCTTGTGCGAGCGCGTCCGCGTCGGGTCGGGTGAAATCTTCAAAATCGAAGTTGATAAACCGCGCGGGACGACGCGCCGCCGATAGCCCAAAAGTGCTGTTTTTACGCCGCTCCGCGCTGAGGCGTTCTACGTCAATATCACCCAGCACCATTTCACTTGCAAAGCTAAACCGCTTCGTTTCGGCAAGCAAACGCCCATTTTCTGCGATGAGTGAATGCCCCGAAAACACAAGGTCGGTGCTGGACTCGCCCGCACCCGCCGCCGCATAACAATACGCCGCCAAACACCGCGCAGAATGGCTCTGCACCAGCATTTTGCGGTAATCGTATTTGCCAATAACTTCGTTGCTCGCCGAAAGATTGACCAAGACCGTCGCACCGTTCAATGCCGCATCCGCGCTGGGCGGAGCGACTGCCCACACGTCTTCGCAGAGTTCAATCGCAATCGCGCAATCGGGCATCGTTTCAGGGCGGAAAATGAGGTCGGTTCCAAACGGCACATCGCGCCAGCCAAGCAGCACGGAATCCCGCTTCGTATCAAGCGCGGAGGAGAACCAACGTTCTTCGTAAAATTCCTGTGTGCCAGGCAAAAATGTTTTTGGGACAATGCCTTTTATCTGCCCGCGTGTTACGAAAGCGGCGCAGTTGAAGTTTTTTCCATCGAAACTCATCGGCAAACCCAGCACGAATGCGGTGTCGAGCGATGCGGTGCGCTCGGCGAGTTCCACAAGGGCAGATTTTGCGGCATCCAACAGCAAAGGCTGATAGAGCAAATCGCCGCAGGAATAGCCCGTCAAGCAGAGTTCGGGGAAAACAACAAGGTCGGTTCCATGCGCTTCGGCACGGAGCAAGGCTTCGTGAATGCGCTCGGCGTTGAAGCGCACATCGGCAACGCGCAACTCCGGCGAGCAAACTGCGGTGCGGACAAAACCAAAACGTTTAGCGGGGCTACTCATGGTGCGGGGAAAGGTGGTAGAATGAAATTCCGTTTGGGATTTTTTGAAACATATAAAAATATCCACCAGTGGCACAGACATTCTTGTCTGTGAGTGTTAGCGCGGGTTTCAGGCGACAAACACAGACAAGAATGTCTGTGCCACTATTGAAGAAATTTTGTCGGGTATTCTGGAAGTCCAGGTGAATCACCCCACGCCTAAAGGCGAGGGCTTCTTGGTTCAACGACGTGGACGCTTCCACAGTCTCCCCAAGCGTTTATTCGGGCAATTCCTGCCCTATTGATGCTTCTAACGTTATGAAGCATCG
>RDXM01000035.1 GCA_004292595.1 Candidatus Kapaibacterium sp.
TTATTTTCCTACTCTGGCTGCCATGCTTCTTCCCATTTCATGGTTCTTTTTACTGCCTCCTGCCAACCTGCATAGAGTTTGCTCCGTTTTTCGGGTGTAATATTCGATTCAAAAGTTCTTTCTAATTTCCACAAACTTGCCACATCATTTTTGTTCCACATACCCACGCCTATACCCGCCAAAAAAGCTGCCCCACGTGCTGTACTTTCAATTATCTGCGGTCTTTGAACCGAAACTCCCAAAATATCTGCCTGAAATTGCATCAGCAAATTATTGGCTGTTGCCCCGCCATCAACACGCAAGGCTTTGAGAGGAATACCTGTATCTTTTTGCATGGCATCGAGCAAATCCTTTGATTGATAAGCCATTGCCTCCAAAGTAGCCCGAATTAAGTGATTGTTTGTTACGCCCCTTGTCAAGCCAAAAATAGCCCCACGTGCATACATATCCCAATATGGAGCCCCCAAACCACTAAAAGCTGGCACGACATAAACTCCTGCCGAGTCCTCCACTTTTGAGGCAAAATACTCACTATCTTTTGACTCTTGTATCATTTTTAGCCCATCTCTCAACCATTGGACTGCTGCACCCGCAATAAATACGCTGCCCTCCACCACATACTCTATTTTGTTGTCTATGCCCCAACCAATCGAACTTACCAAACCTTGCTCTGAATGAACCAATTTTTCGCCTGTATTTTTGAGTAAAAAACAACCTGTTCCGTAGGTGTTTTTTGCCATACCTGCCGAAAAACAAGCCTGTCCAAACAAGGCTGCTTGCTGGTCACCTGCCACTCCTGAAATTGGAATTTCTACGCCCTCAAACAATTTTGCGTCTGTATGCTCAAAAAGTCCACTCGAATTTCGGACTTCGGGCAGCAGACTTGTCGGAATGTTGAGTTCGTCTAATATTTTTGCATCCCAGTCCAATTTTTTAATATTGTAAAGCATTGTGCGTGAGGCATTTGAATAATCTGTTGCGTGTAGCCAGCCCCCTGTGAGTTTCCAAATCAGCCACGTGTCTATTGTCCCAAATAAAAGTTCCCCTCTTTCGGCTTTGTTGCGGGCATTTGGCACATTGTCCAAAATCCACTTAATTTTGGAAGCCGAAAAATAAGCATCTATCACCAAGCCTGTGTTTTTGCGAACATAATCTTGAAAGAAAGGCAAATATTTGAGTTTATCGCAAATCGTAGCAGTTCTGCGGTCTTGCCAAACGATGGCATTGCAAACAGGTTCGCCAGTAGTTTTGTCCCAAATTACAGTTGTTTCTCTTTGGTTGGTGATTCCAATGGCTTTAATTTCTGTAAACTTTGTGCCTGCGTCTGCCACCACTTTGCGTATCATGGCATACTGCACATTCCATATCTCCACTGCATTGTGTTCTACCCAGCCCGTTTGCGGATAGATTTGTGTAAATTCTTGTTGGGCAGTGCCTTTGATATTGCCCTTTTCGTCGAATAAAATAGCTCTACAACTTGTAGTGCCTTGGTCTATGGTCAGTATATATTTCATCATGGATGGTGTTTAGCAAAGAAATAATTTTATTTTTTTGCGTAACTGTTTAGGTACTTGCAAATCTACACTTTATTTTTTACATTTACACTATGTCTGACAGCCTAACCATAGCCAGCTTATCGCAAGAAATTCTTGACTTAAAATCACTTGTTTCTTCTTTACTTTCTCGTCTCTCTCTTTTAGAGGCAGAGAATGCTGCTTTTAGAGGCAGAGAATGCTGCTTTGCGTGCTGAGAATGCAGATTTGCGTGCTGAAAATATAGCTTTGCGTGCTGAAAATGCCGATTTACGTAGTCGTTTGGGTTTAAACAGTAGCAATAGCCACAAACCGCCAAATACGGATGGTTTAGCCAAAAAAACAGCTACAGGTCTGCCCAAAGAAAAAGGCAAAAAGCAAGGTGGACAACAGGGACACGAAGACTATACACTAAAAATGGTGGCTATCCCTGATAAAATAGAGATTCACCACCCTACGCATTGTAGTTGCTGCCCCTGTGCAGTATGGGGTGCGTATATTATCTTTGAGTGCTATGCTGAATGTGGATTTTAAATTGCCTTTTGCCAAAATAAGCCAATTAGTGGAAGACCTTTATGACTGCCCTATCAGCGAAAGTACT
>RDXM01000097.1 GCA_004292595.1 Candidatus Kapaibacterium sp.
AGATTCTTCTCCAAAAGTTCTATCAAGGATACGCGTTCCATAAATTTTAAGCCTTTTTTGACGCAATATACGCTTTTTTTAGATGCAACAGCCCTCCGCTCTTGGTCTGGCAGCGTGATGCCCAGTTCTGCAAGCACGTAGCCGTCTATGCTGCCCAGCAGGGCGTGTGCTTCGGCTTCTTTGGCGCGTTTGGCGGCGTGGGCAGCGTTCATGATTGCAACAATGCGGGCTTGAACGTCGAGAGGCGGCACGGGTATCTGTACTTGTCGAATATTTTCCAAATGCAGGTCTGGTACGCCTGAACCTTTAACTTGTCTCTCAAATTGGAGATAAACAAACTGGCTATTCAAGCACAGCGCAAGATATTCAGGAACAAGAATATCAGTTTTGGGTCGCAATAAAGCAAGACTCACAAAAATTTGGAATCGTTCATCCGACTCAACAACAGCCGCATAACCAATACTGCCGATTTTTGTCAAGAGAATATCGCCTTTTTGCGGTTTACAACGTTTATCTAAATTGTCAGCTTCAGTCAAAGTGATAAATTTTGAATTATCATAATCAATCGAAAATGGGCGGGTATCTTTCACGCTCAAAAATTTTACGCCTGAATCTACATAATTTGGCGTAAAATGTGTACCGTCGCTAATTTTAGCTGTGATTGAGTGAAGTTGATGCTGTGTGAATGGAGAATTTCGGATATTATTTTCATTCTCAAGATATTTGGCTAAATAAAATTTAGGCTCAAATCGTTGAAGAATTTCGCCCCGACGCAGCAAGAACGCTTTGTTTGCGTCTGTGTCGGGGCTTAGACGAAAAAAGAGTCTGAGCCAGATTTGACGGAAAGTAGGAACTCCGTAAGTTGTTCGGCAATCATGGGCAGGTCATTTTCTGTTGTTTCACGTCCTGTCGCGTCGTAGCCAACACTCTCGGCGATAGCCATAAAAATAGGATAATCGAACTGCGTTTCTATGGTGCGGAAGGAGTGTGCGGCTTGTTCGTGAATAGATTCGTAGAGAGCTTTGATACTGCTGTCGAGGTCTGCTTTACACGTTTTTTTCCACTCCTGAAATTCTGGTAGTTTTTTGATTTCCTTGATGTTTGCTTCCATACTTTTGATAAGGCGAGTTTGTTCTTTCAGAAATTCTTGCATATCCTGTATGCGTTCCTGTGCTGCTCGCACGTTGTCATCGCATTGGTGGCGCAACTCAATAATACGGTAATATTCTTCATCAAGATTTTTTTTCCTTGTTTCGAGCGCATCCAATTCTGCCTTGAGCTTGGTATAAGCAGCTTTCAGGTGTCGTGTTTGAGCGGCTTGAATGGCAAGTGTGGTTTTCTTGGATAGTTTTTGGATAAGAATAATAGACGATTTTATCCCTGCATCGTAGTGCGAAAAAGTGAACTGCGGCAAGGAAATTACTGCCAATAATCGGAAATGCACGGTTAGCCAATCGCGGAATCCTTGCCATGATGAATTTGTAAGTAGCCCGTCTGGTACCACAACTTCAGCAATGCCGCCTTCTTTGAGCATTTTGTGATAAAGTTCAAAAAAGAGTGCTTCAGACTTCACATTATCGTTCATTTCAAGAGGCACAGATTTTCTTTGGAGTGCGGCTAAAGGGTCGGGAGTTTTATACGCGAGTGCATATTCTTTGTAGTGCTGAGTGCGCTGCACCCGCGCCGCACTGTTAGCTTTTGTTGGCGCATTTGCATCTCCGATGCTAATTCCAAAAGGAGGATTTGTTAGAATAAGGTCAATATTTCCTGCCTGAGTAAAGGAATGAGTAATCTCAAAGCCTGATACTTGCTTGATATTGTCGTGTCCGTCATCATGGAGTGCGATATTGATTTTGGCAACGATGGCAACCTCATCGTTAAATTCTGCACCCAGTACAGAAGAGTTTGCAAAATATTGCCAATTCTCTTTCTTCGTGTACCGCTCCTTGAAACGGCTAATAGAATGGACAAGAAACGAGCCACTACCAGCGCATGGGTCAAGCACAGTGGAGCGTTTGGTGAAGGCATCGTCCCACACAATAGGCGACACATTGAGCATAAATTCAACAATATTGCGCGGGGTAAAAAACTGTCCATGCTCACCCTTCATGTAGGCTCTGCTAAAGGTTTCAAAAGCGAGTCCTTTGGGGTCGTTATCGGTATTTATGAGGCTTACCGATTGAAGAATCTGCATAATATCGAATAATTCCCGTTCCCTGATTGAAAGCGGCTCAAGCAGTTGCTCTACTTTGCGGTCTGTCCTTGCATCCTCAAATGCGTGGGTAATTCTTGCGAGAAGTTCCTCTTCGGTCTCTGTATCAAACGTTTGAAATACATACTGCTGTACGTGATGTTCTTCTCGTTCAAGTTCGTCATACATCTTTAAAAAAAGCAATTTATTGAACTCATTTAAAGCCTTCTTCTCCGCCCGACCGCCTGCCCAAAGAATATCATGGCATTTGAGAAACTTCAATTTTAGTTCATGAGAAGTAATGCTTTGGAGGGAAGCAAAATGATTTTGCGCCAACGGAATAGGTTTTTGAGGATCAAGATATGCGTACACGATAGACGATGTGTATGCGTATGGCAGCTTCGATACTTGGGTATCTTTACCATTTTGCACACGCCAAATCTGCATCGGCTCATCACCAATAATGTATGCAAAATAGTCGGCTCGAAGCTCATCGGACAGCGCGTAACTCCGAGCCTGTTTGTAAATGTTCTTAGGGTTATCAGTCGTTTTTGCTTGTTTGCATTCAATCACAATGAATGCTGTTTTATGGTCAGGCACAAATACGATAATATCAGGGAATTTATTGCCACCACCCTGTTGTACAGGTATTTCAAAATCAATATGTTCAGGCTTATAGCCGTAGTTCAACACCAGCGAACAATACGTTTCCCTTCGGCGAGGCGCAATATACAAAATATACAAAAAAGCTCTCTCAAATATCGGCAGCAGTTTTACGCAGTTTTTACCCGCTTGTCGTATATACTTGTCGTATATTCTCATTTCTTTTGTAACCATTTTCCAGCTCGCGGCTTGTTGATAAGAGAAGCACACATCTGAACACAGTAGAAAGACTTGTTTCGTGTGCCGAAATTTTTTTATCACTAGCAGTATCAATCGCCATGAACAGCATATTTTTATCCCAAAACTCTTGGAACAATACTTCTGCAAAGCACGTCTGGACGCGCTTTGTAGCGTGTTTTCTTGTTGCCTTTGCTTGCTCTGTGCATTCCCAAGAATCTCTTTTTGCGCAAGCAAACGCAAGCACAAGCGCAACAAAGTCATATCCGCGCGAGGAGTATGCGGTTGTTCCTGTGGATATTGGTTTTGTAACGCCCTTGTCCGTGAGCGGCATTGTGCGCGGCGCGTCGGGTGGGAAGCGCATTTTGTCGCACGTTTCTCTTCATGCTTTGGGGAATGTTGGCAATGCGCTCGAAGGCGTTGAATTTTCTGGCATTTGGAACACGCAAACCGATTACATGATGGGCGTACAGGGCGCAGGAATTATCAACATTGTGAATGGAAATGCTGGTTTTGCGCAAGGTGCGGGCGTTGCGAATATTGTCGGTGGCGTGTTTGCTGGTGCGCAAGGCGCGGGCGTGTTCAACATTGCTGCGGGCGGTTTGCGCGGCGCACAAGGCGCAGGCGTGTTCAATTCTGCTGGCGACGGAGAAATGGTGCAGGGTGCGGGCGTGTTCAACAATGCAGGAAATATGAAAGGCGTACAAGCGGCGGGCGTGTTCAATACGGCAAAAGACGTAGAAGGTGTGCAGGTTGCGGGCGTGTTCAACTCAGCGCGGCACGTGCGCGGGGCGCAAATTGGACTTATCAATTTTGCCGAAGACAACGAAGATGTGATGATTGGTTTGCTCAATTTTAGCTCCAAACACGGCATTCGCCTCGAACTCTACACCGACGAGATGCGCTTTATCCGCGCAGGATTGCGCACGGGCAATAAAGCCTGGTACACCACGCTCACAGGCGGCTTGCAGCCTTTTACAGGCATCACTATTTGGTCGCTCGGCTACGGCGCAGGAGCGCAATTATACCTAGGGCAGAAGGATTTTATTGATATTGGCTTGCACACCGAAACGATGTTTAATGGCGTATTTACGCGGGATTTCGCCGTGTACGCCCAAGCACTGCGCCTACGCACCATGTTCGGACACGACTTCGCACCACATTTCTCCGTGTTTATCGGACCAACGCTCAACGTCATGGCGGGCGTGGATAATCAAGTGTACGAATTGGCAACGAATCTATTTCCTGGAAGTGGCTTCATTGCTACATCGAATAATATCAACTTTTTTGGCAGCAATAATGCGTGGTTGCGGTCGTGGGTGGGCATTACGGGTGGTTTTCGGTTCTAAAAAAAACACTCGCCATCTTACCGCACCAGTATTTTTGCCACGTTCAGACCATATTTTGTTTGAAGGCGCACAAAGTATGTTCCACCAGCAGGGAAATCAAGCTGCTCGCGGAAATGCAGTGCGCCTTCGTCATATCTGCCAGAAGCTAAGGTTTGAAGTCGTCTGCCAAGCACATCCACAACGTCCAGATGAATTGTCTCGGCTTCGGGCAGCGTGAGCAGCACTTCAAATGCTTCGCCCAAAAAGAGGGGATTTGCCACCACGCGCAAAAGTGGTTTTGTGTTGGCAAACCCCGTGTCTGAAAGCCGCACGGATGCGTACTTTTCGGCGAGAATGTTTTCATCGGGGTCAATCAAAACGCTGTCTGGCACGAAAGGCAGAGTCAGTGTAAAATTTTGCCGCCGCTCGGTCATCACAACCATTTGTGCAATGCTATCGCTTCCGCGCTTGAACACAAGCGGTAGAGCCAGATGGAAGGCTTCGGGAATGTTTGCGCCGCGTTGGGCTTGCACGAGCGTGATGTGCAGCGTGTTTTGATGTGTTGTGTTCTGGTTTGTTTGCTGCGTTGGCAAAAGCCGCCACGACGCGCTCAAAATCGGATGCTCTGCGCCATAGACCCATTGCTTGAAAAAAGTAGCTATTTTTACGGGCGAGCGCGGAGCAAATTCCTCGAAAATGCGTTGCAAATCTTCCGTTGTCGCCACAGAATAGCGGTCGCAAAAAGCTCGCATTGCTGGGAAATAGACGCTATCGCCAACCATGCGCCGCAGCATATGGTGGACGTACGCGCCCTTGACGTACGTTGTGGCATAGTTGAAAATTGTATCAATCGAATTAGGATTCCTCACATACAGCGATGGCTTATTATTGCCCCAAAAATAGCGGCGTTTGAAGTTCTCGAAGGCGACGTTGTACCAACGCAATCTGCCCCATGACTCATACCACAATGCCTCGCCGTAGCTCGCCATGCCTTCATTGAGCCAAATGTGTTCCCACGAAGCGCACGTAACCTTATCGCCAAACCATTGGTGCATGATTTCATGCGCTATTCCGGGGATTGTCCCGCGCAGCCACGAGCGATTGATGGTGGACATCGTTTGATGCTCCATGCCGCCCGCAAAGAAGGGCTGCACGACCACGTGTCCGTAACTTTCAAAAGGATATTCCCCAAACCAGCGTGAATACGCCTCGAGCGTGGGAACGGTGTGGCGAAACGTTTCGCGGGCGTTGTAGTAAAAATTGCGTTGGTCTAGGTTTGTGTCGTCCACACGCCAAAAAAAATGTTCGACGGGAATGCTGTCTTGCGGCTTCGTTACACGCTTGTAGTATTCGGTATAGGAATCGTAGCGCGAGGCGGAAATTGCCATCAAATACGGCGGAATGACGTAATCATGCGCATAGTGGAAGGTTTCGGTGATAACGCTTGTTTGTCCGCGTTGCGTGGTGTCGAGCGTTCTGGCTCGCAACAATCCGTTGGAAACGGCACGAAATCCAAGCGGCACACGGACGCGAAGGCGCATGAATGCTTTGTCGGCGGGCGTATCGTTGCATGGCATCCAGCGACGCGCTCCGAAGGGCTGGCTCATGGTGTAGGCGAGGCGTTCTGGCACAGTGACGGTATCTATCAGCGCAGCACTCCTGCGCACCGCACCAAATCTACCTTTGTTGTATAAAAAAAATCCCAAACCGTCGTTAGAATTTTCCGTGCCAATATGCGAAAAATGCAGCACGAAACGCACGGAATCCTGAGCATTGGTGCGGCTTGGAAGCTGAAGTATGGCGAGGTTGTCGTCTGTTTGTGTGAAGGCGATTCGTTGGCGAATGTGTGCGAGTAAAAAGGCACTGTCGAGGCGAATGTTGTTTTTGTGTGCATCCAACACAACCCGCTCCAGTGCTTGTGTTGTGCGAAGTGTGATAGTTTGTGTGCCAGTGTAGATGCGGTCTGCCGCCATTTCGCTTGTGCCGTTGAGAGGCGTTGTCCAATCCAGAAAAAGTTCGTAGCGAAGCACGTCGTAGCCGCGTTCTGTGGCAGAGTGCGCTGTGGAGGCTGTTTTGTTCATTGTCGAATTTATTGCCCAAATATTGCGAGCCAAATGCGCCCGCGAGCAGTATTTATGCTCGGTGTCGGTTTCTTCCGCACAATCAAGCCAGACAGGTGACTGCGAAAAAGACGGCTGGGCAAGCGCGAAAACAAGTATTATTCTAAGCAATGACGCAAATACGGCAGAATTCATAAAGCACGGTAGATAGAGAGGAATAAATTTATGAAACTGGGCGGTAATGCGGGCAATCCACGCGAATATCCGCCACAGAAAGGGTTTGTCGCAGAAATGAGCAATGATGCGCCTCAGAGTATGCGTGTTTTGAAATAAAGACACACGAATGGCAAGAACGTTGATTGGTAAGGATTCCTGCTTTTTGAAAGGAATTGACAATATTCATGAGCTGTCCAAGCAAGTATTCTTGCTCAATAGGAGGCATTTGTAGGAGCGGCGCGTCGAATTTATTGGCAAAAGCAGAAGCTCGCTCGGCGATGGCACGTCCTTCTGCGGTAAGATTGATGGCGTAGCTGCGTGTATCTTCAAGGTTTTGCTCTTTTTCCGTCAGTTTCTTTTCGAGCAGAACACGCACGGCATCGGAAATAGTTGGCTTTGTCATGTTAAATTCCTGCGCCAAGTAGGAAACGGTGCGCTTTTCCTGTGTGTGGAAGGCAAGAAAAATGAGGATTTGAATTTGCAGAGGCGACAGCCCGTTTGCTTTGCTTTCTTGCCAGAGCATCACGCGAAATGCCTCCGAAATACGCTCCAATGCAACCACGATTTTGCTGGCAGTATTGAAGGAATTGTAGTGCGGATTAAATACGGTGGAGGTCTGCACAGAAGGCAGCGTTTGGTAGGGAGCAGAGGAGGATGGTTGGAGCATAATGTATGATATGAAGGAAATGTATTGAGTAAAAAATGGTTAGCAAATCTATCTAAAAATCTCTCTGTCGAAGGTTTTGTAGCAAGTATTGTGGTGTTTGAATGACGAGAAAAATACGGAATTATCCACAATGGCACAAATTTCTTTGCTATGAAATATAAATTTGTATGAACTTTTGTTCGTAAATTTTTATGAAAGGCAATTATCCGCGTATTTTTCGAACGTTCCTTATCGGTTCTGAAGGTCAGAGCAGCTTTCCCTAGCGATTTTTCTTTGGCATTGGCGAGAAAGTTTGCAATTTCGCGCTCGCTTTCTTCTGCATAAAAAGCCTTGAACACAAGTAATATCCAGCTTTTTAGTATTTTTTTTTATTTTGCTATGTATGTACTTTTCTTCTTTCTGATTTCTTCGTTGCTTCTTCTGGCTGCGGGCAATGGTCAGAGTACGGCTCGCGCACAAAGCGCATCACTCCGCGATTCCCTCATCATTCAAGGCGAAGGTGTATCGCGTGTCGTTTTTCATCTGAAAGATTTACAGGGACTTCCGCGTAAGACTATGTGTGCAAAAGACTATAAAGGTGATGCGATGGTGAATTTTGAAGGTGTGGAATTGCATGAGGTATTGAAAAAAGCAGGTATTCTGCTCGGCACACATCTCAAACACGGTGAACTCTCGAAATACCTACTCGCCGAAGCCCATGACGGCTACAAAGTAGTTTTTACACTTGCAGAACTAGAACCGCTTTTTACCGATAATATTGTTATACTTGCCGATACAAAAGACGGGAAGCCGCTTGATGACTATGCTGGAACGATGTGCATTATTATTGCAGATGAGAAAAAAAATGGTCGGTGGATGCGACAAGTAAAATCTTTTACCATCAAGCGCGGATAGGTGATAGAGCTTGCTCTTTTGCCGCGTTTTATAGCACAGTTTTATTGCATACATTCTAACTTTCCCGTATTTTACTACTGCTGGCAATTTTTCATTGCACCGAGCCGTTCTGTTGTTCTCTTCGGGCAATACTTTTTTCACCAATATTATTGGCTATGCCAAACTCTCCTTCTTCCACCGAAGCCGCATCAACGCAGGTTTCTTCAGATTCTCTTTCTCCCGAACCTCCAAGTATAAGCGCAGAGGAAGTTCTCGAACAGCTTCAAAAAGAAGAAGCTGAAGACCGACGCGGAAAACTGAAAGTCTTTTTCGGAATGTGTGCGGGCGTTGGGAAAACATATGCAATGCTCCAAGAAGCCCATGAACGCAAGCGCGAGGGGAAAGATGTCGTGCTAGGTTTTGTTGCCACTGCCCGTCGCGAGGATATTCAGCGTTTAGCGCAAGAATTGGAGAGCATTTCGTACAAAAACCTGACGAATATTGGTCCAGCCCTCGAAGAACCCGATATTGATGCTATTCTCGTCCGCAAGCCCGATATTGTGCTGCTCGACGACCTTGCGCATACAAACACACCCGGAACCCGCCACGCAAAACGCTTTCAGGACGTGCAGGAGCTGTTGGACAACGGCATTAACGTTTTCACAACACTCAATGTCCAAAACCTTGAAAGCCGCATAGATACTATCCGCCAGATAACGGGCGTGGAGGTGCGCGAAACCGTACCCGATTCATTTTTAGAAGAAGCCGATGATATTGAACTGATTGATATTGCGCCAGATGAGCTTTTACAACGCCTTGCAGAAGGAAAAATCTATCCGCCCGAGCAGGTTCCCGAAGCGGCAAATAGTTTTTTTCGTAAGGGTAATCTCACTGCGCTCCGTGAAATGGCTCTGCGCCTGACGGCAGAGCGGGTGGATCAAGAATTGCGGGAAATTTTGGAAGAAGAACACAATGCCGAAACGTGGAAATCAGGCGAGCGTCTGATGGTGGCTGTTGGTCCGAGTCCGTTCTCGAAGCCGCTTGTGCGCTGGACGCGCCGCCTTGCCTACACGATGGATGCACCGTGGATTGCTATTAGCGTCGAAACCTCAAAGCCGCTGAGTGAAGATGCTCGTGGGCGTTTGTCGGAAAATTTAGCGTTGGCAAAAGAGCTTGGTGCGGAAATCATTACAACGGTGGACGACGACCTTGTCAGTGGCATTGTACGCTCGGCGAAGGAACATAACGTATCGCAAATTATCGTTGGCAAGCCCTTTGCGGTGGTGGAAAGTTCTCTGAAAGCCTTCAAGCATCGGCTCTTTGGCTCGTCGAAAACCTTTATTGACCGCCTCATTGCCGAAAGCGGAACGATTGATATTTATGCCGTCCGTGTGGAAGAGGCTTCCCAGCCCGGACGCAAGCAATTTACCTTGTCGGAATTTCGCTCGCAGCCAAAGCAATATGCCTTTGCAGGAGCATTAGCACTGGTCTTTGCTCTGGGTGTTGAGCTTGTTCCGAATTATATTTTGGAATACATCAATTACCACACAATCGGAATGATATTGCTGTGCTTCAATACCATTCTTGCTTTATATTTTGGGCGTGGACCCGTGATATTTGCTGGGCTTGTAGGCGCATTGCTCTGGAATTTTCTTTTTATTCCGCCGCGTTTTTCGTTTGGCATCACGCACACGCAAGACGGCTTTATGTTTGCGCTGTACGTGCTGATTTCACTTGTGATGGGTGTGCTGACAAGCCGCATAAAAACGCAAGAACGAGCCGTGCGACAGCGCGAAGAGCGCACGTCTGCTTTGTATCAGCTTGCAAAAGACTTGGCAGCCGCACCACATAACGCTGGAGTGCTGGAACGCGCAGCGTTTCATGTTGGGAAAATTTTTAAGGCGAAGGTCGTAATTTTTGCCAATCACGAAGAGGAATTGCTGGATAATAGTATTCATGCAGCAAGCACAGCGAAATTGAGTGAAAACGAACAAGACCGCGAATACAGCACGGCGGCGTGGGTGTTTGCCAATCAGAAAAATGCAGGGCGTTTTACCTCCACCTTTCCCAATGCAGAGGCGTATTACACACCGCTTTCGTCGCCGAGAGCGCAGTATGGCGTCTTAGGCGTTGTGCTGGGCAGCGATGTTTTGAATTTCACGATTGACCAGCAAGCACTCTTGGAGAGTTTTGTCAGCCAGATTTCATCGGCGTTGGAGCGGGGAACACTCAGCGAAGAAACGCGCCAGCTTCAGCTTGAAGAAGAAGCAGAACGTCTTCACTCGACGCTTATCAATTCTATCACCAATGAGCTACGCACTCCTATTCGAGAAATTATGGAAGCAACGGGGGACTTGCGTGTGCCAGAGCTAGATACAGCCCATACAAAATTAAACGCCTCGCAAAAAGACGCACTGCGCAAAGAACTGACGGGGGAGATAGAGCAAGCAAGTATGCGCCTTACAACGCTTGCCGCGAATTTGCTGAATATGACGCGCATTCAAGCAGGAAAAATCAATTTGCATTTAGAGTGGCACGACGTGAGCGACCTTATTGGTGTGGCAATGGCGCGGCTTCGGCGGGAATTGGCGAATCATATTGTGCGCGTAGAAATTCCAAACGAGTTCCCGCAGGTAAAAATGGATTTTGTATTGATGGAGCAAGCATTGGTGAATCTTGTCCAGAACGCCGTGCATCACACGCCGCAGGAAACACCGATAAAAATTATCGTTGGCAATCAAACCACAAAAGAACGCGGACACGAGCTTGTGCTAACTGTTGCCGATGGCGGACAAGGTTTGCCGAGCGACGAATTAAGCAAAATTTTTGACAAATTCTATCGTGCGAGCGGCAACGATAGCGAAGGTTTAGGCTTGAGTTTGGCAATTACCAAGGGCTTAGTGGAATCGCACAAGGGTACGATTGCAGCACAAAATCGTAAAGTAGGCGGCATGAAATTTATTATTACTTTGCCCATGAACGACAAACCGCCTGCTGGCGCATAGCGACGGAGCAAGGCGTTGTGGCGATGAATTTACTGATTAATGTATTTACTGATTTAATTCATATAAACATACACCTATGATTAAACGGACACGAGTTTCACAATGGAGCGATGGCGTATTGCTTATGGGACGCTTTGAATGGTTTGGCACAGGCTGTTGGCTGCTTCATCACAACGGAGAAGGAGCAATCGTCGAATTGCCACCGTTCAATCCTGCGCATCAGGAATCCCCAGCAAATAAAGCATATAACGTATGCAAAAAGCGGAAAATTAAAGTAAAGTACATTCTTTGTACGCATACGCATATTGACCATTTTAATCCGCACGTGGCAAGAGAGATGCAAAGCGTCTTTCCTGATGCAGAAATTCACCTTCAGCGCGGCTTTCAAGAAATTGCGGGCTTTTTGAACAATGTTTTTTATTTTGACCATGATTCTAAGCTCTCTCTCGGTGGCGAGTCTTTGTTTCTCGTCCATGCTCCCAAACATTCTTGGACAGACACACATATCATCTTCAAAGGCGTTGCCATTACAGGCGATTGGGAATTCAACACGCTCCGTGCCGCACACGATGACAAGCCAAAGTATCGTGTACCGAAAGAAGCAAAACTCGCCGCGATTGACAAAATGAGTCGCTTCGAGCATGATTTTCAGTATCACATTCATAAAGTCTATTCTGTTCATGCAAACGACCGCCGAGAAGGAATTGATTTTACTGCACTTATGCATGATACGAAAGTAGATAGAGCTTTTTAGCAAATGAAACATATACTTGTTGTCAAGTAAATAAAAAAAACAAATGAACAAATGAACAAAAACATCATCATACTTGGAGCAGGAATCTCTGGATTGTCGTGCGGGCTTGAGCTACAACGCGCAGGCTTCCGCAATGTGCGCATTCTTGCGAAGGATTTTCCGCCAAACACGACGAGTGATGTTGCGGGCGGTTTGTGGTTTCCCTACAAGGCAGAGCCAATCTCACGTATTTTAGGCTGGTCGAAACGCACGTTTCAACGTCTTCTCCAGCTTCGAGAGCAGTTTCCTGAAGCGGGAATTACGATGACGGATTTTTACCAATTCTTCCCGAAACCCCGCACAGAACCAGCATGGTGGGCGAGTGCTGTGGAGGAGTATCGTCCACTTGAAGCAGGAGAACTACCAGAGGGTTTCCATGGTGGTTACTTTGCGCGTGTTCCCATTGCAGAGCCGCATATTCACTTGCCGTTTCTTGTTGAGAAATTTCAAGCTCAAGGCGGCATTTTGGAAGAGCGTATCGTTACGGATATTCAAGAGCTTGCTCACGAAAACCGTATCATTGTAAACTGTACGGGACTAGGTGCGAAGCAGCTTTTGGGTGATATGGAAGTGTTTCCGATTCGTGGGCAAATAGTACGAGTGCGAAATAACGGCATCAAACGCTCCATAACGTGCGAAACTACCGAAGAGCATAGTGAATATGCTACTTATACGATTGCACGGTCAGAAGACGTAATTTTAGGCGGTGTTGCAATGACAAATAACTGGGAAACAAACGTAGATGTAGAGTTGGTGGATGGTATTATTGAACGTTGTTCCGAACTTGAACCAACGCTAAAAAGTGCAGAAATACTCGGACATAAGGCGGGTTTACGTCCAGGCAGAACAACAGTTCGCTTAGAGATGGAGCAGATTTCGCCAAGTTGTGTCGTTATCCATAATTATGGACATGGTGGGTCGGGCTATACTGTAAATTGGGGCTGTGCAGAAGAAGTTTGTTCACTTGTAAAAGTTTTCATCTAGCTTTATATTTACATGAAAAATTTATTTAGCATATTTTAAACATGAACAAAATAACATATATTATTTCACTACTTCTTACTCTTTCAGGTTGCGCTACGGTTCGCCAAACTTCCTCAAGTGTATCTTCAAGTACAGTGGAAAGTGGAATTTCGCGGGAAAACGCGGAAAAGACTCGTGTCATCTTACGCGAAAACGCCATGCGCCTTTCCACCGATGCTACTCGCGCTTTTAGCTACGACCCGCCTGGTTCGCTCGTTACAACAGATAAGCCGATTGAAACGCAGACAAAACAAATCTTTGCTTTCTCCGATGCGGGCGTGTTTTTCAGCAACAAGCATGACGGCGCACGACTGAATGCGATACAAAAAGTGAATGATTCGAGCTATATCGCGCTCATTTCACCAGAAAACGCACCTGTAAATTTTTCTCCTTGGTACGGCTTTACAGCGTGGTCGAGCAAGCCGCGCACCATTTCGCTCACGCTAACCTACCGCGATGGCGGACAACGTTATATTCCAAAACTTAGCCTGAAACCAAGTGCTGATGCGGCTTCGTGGAAAAAGATTGATTCTAGCGCATTTACGCAGCACTTCGACAGCGCGGGACGGCGTGTAACTTCAGCAACGATGCGCCTCGCGCTCACGAAAGACACGCTTTGGGTGTCGGCGCAGGAACTTTTTACCTCGCGTGATTTTGAAGCGTGGGCAAGTTCGCTCGCACGTACAAATCCAGCATTTGTGCGGAAAAGCGTTCTTGGGCAATCAAGTTTAGGTAAGCCTATCATTCGCATAGATATTTCGGAAGCACCGCCGAATGCGCCGTGTGTGATAATTGTCAGCCGCCAGCATCCTCCTGAACACACGGGAACGCTTGCATTGCTACCATTTGTGGAGACGCTCTGTGCAAATACGGCATTGGCAAAGGAATTTCGCCAAAAATACCGCGTGTTTCTTGTGCCATGCGTGAATCCTGACGGCGTAGATGCGGGGCATTGGCGGCACAATGCGCACGGCATTGACCTCAACCGCGATTGGTTTAATTTCAATCAGCCCGAAACCCGTATGATACGGGACGCGCTACTCAAAATGCGCGATTCTCTCAAAACAAATTTTGCGTTCGGTATTGATTTTCACACAACGCAGCACGATGTGTTTTATACCTTGTCGAATCCAAGTGGTTTGACGGCTGAAGACAGTACCAAAACTGAGCTGATGCAGCTTTTTACCAAAGAAGCGGAAATCCGCAGTAAAACGGTTCAAACATGGCTCGAACGCACACAAAAGCTCTTTCCCACGTATCAAGTGCTGATTGATGATTCGCCTAGAACGCCCACCGGTGCTACCTCCGCGCGATGGTTCGACCGCATCTTGCTCGCGCCTGCCGTTACCTACGAAGCGGGCGACGACACTGACCGCGAGCTTATCAAGCAAATCGGCGTAGGGAGCGCGAATGTATTGATGGAAATGCTTCTCAAAAAATAAATAAATACACTTGGTAGAAGCGTGATAGAGCAATTCAAAGGAAAGAAGAATAACGGCACTATGAAAATCCTCCACACCGCCGATTGGCACTTAGGTCGCCGCCTACACGGGCAAGAACTCACACCCGAACACGATTTTATGCTGGGTGAAATTATCGCCATTCTCCGCGAACACCGCATCAATGCTCTTGTTCACGCGGGAGATGTGTTCGATTCTGCGAATCCGCCTACAAATGCGCTGAAGCAGTATTATTCCTTTCTCACTGAGGCTATACAGACTGGATGCGGCACGGTTATTATCACGGGCGGCAATCACGATTCGCCAGCCGCGCTGAATGCTCCGAAATATCTGTTGGAAACGATGAACATTCACGTTGTGGGCGGTGCGACGGAGGATGTGAAGGATGAAATTATTCCCATTAAAGACACGAGCGGAAACGTGCTTGGGTACTGCGCTGCCGTGCCGTTTCTGCGCGATAAGGACTTGCGCTATTCCTTGCCCGGCGAAAGCGACGACGAGCGTTCCAAGCGCATTGTGGAAGGCATTCGCGGGCATTATGAACGTGCTGCTACGGCTGCTTTAGAAAAAATGAAAACCGCCAACCACGAGCATTTACCGCTTATTGCGACGGGGCATCTCTTCGCGCAGGGCGGTATTACGGGCGACTTGGACACGAAAGAGCAAATCCACGTTGGAAATTTGGGGCAAATCGGCGCAGATGCGTTTCCTGAAGCCTTTTCCTACGTCGCGCTGGGGCATTTGCATCGTCCACAACGTGTCGGCAAGCGAGATATGGTGCGCTATTCAGGCTCTCCCGTGCCGCTTGACTTTAGTGAGCGCGATGATGGAAAAGAAGTCGTTATTGTGGAATGGAATAAGAATAACAATTCACCAACAATAGAATCCGTGCCGCTTACAGCACATCGCCGTTTGATGCGCTGTTCTGGCACGTGGAGCGAAATTGAAACGGAATTGAATGCCTACGATGCAAGCAAATACGCGCTTCCCACTTTTGCCGAGTTGCGTATTCTGCCAAACAGCGACGGCGTTTTTGGCGGCATGAATGCCGATGAACATTTTCGCTCGCTCGCTGAAAAGCTGCATGGCGCACAAATGTTGGTTCTGCGCGTCGTGCAAGAGAGGGCGCACGTCTTACCTGCCTTTTCAGGCAATGCTAGCACCGATGCGCGTTTGGAAGAACTCGACCGCGAATTTGTTTTTGAAGAACTTCTAAAACGAGAAGGTCGGAAAGGCTCACAAATGCTGGGATTGCAGCAAACCTACCGCGAATTATTATCATTGCTGAATGAAGAAGGAGAAGCCGCATGAAAATTTGTTCTGTGCGCTTTGCCAACCTGAACTCCTTGCGCGGAGAGCAGTTCATCAATTTTGATGCCGCGCCGCTTGCTGAAAGTGGCTTGTTTCTTATCACGGGCGAAACGGGTGCGGGAAAAACCACGATTTTGGATGCAATTACCGTCGCGCTCTATGGACGCGCCGCCCGCTACGACAAATCCAAGCCCGAACACCTGATGGCGCGGCATACAGGCGAATGTTTTGCCGAAGTGGAATTTGAAACCGCCGGAAAACGCTACCGCGCAAAATGGTCGCAGCAACGCGCCCGCAAAAAGCCTGATGGTGAATTGCAAGCCGATAAAATGGAGCTTTCCGAGCTGCGGGAAGCCTTTGGCGAGGGAACGTTGCTTACGCAGAAAAAATCCGAAGTTCCTGGAAAAGTGCTGGATTTATGCGGTTTGTCGAGCGAACAATTTTTACGCTCGGTGATGCTGGCACAAGGAAAATTTGCCGAATTTTTGAAAGGCGAAGATAAAGAACGCGCTGCACTCTTAGAAAAAATGACGGGAACGGATGAATACTCAAAAATTTCCGCACGAGCATATCAGGAAGCAAAGGCGCAGGAAGAAGCATTGAAGCGGCTTACAGAGAAATTGGGCGATATTCGTATTTTCTCCGACGAAGAACGTGCTGCGATGCAAACAAGCATTCACGAGCGTTCTGAGGCAATACGAACCCAAACGCAAGATATGGAGCGGCTTCGCACGGCATTGGATTGGGCGAAATTGTGCGCCGAACTTGCTGCAAAAAAGCTGCAAGCCGAAGCGAATTTCCACGAAAAAGAAGCCGACAAAGCAGCACTGGCGGACGATGCGGAACGCTTAGAACATCACCGCAAGGCATCACCATTACAAGCGTTGCTGGCGGTCTTGGATGGTCAGCGTGAGGAAGTGCGCGGCATTCAAGAGCAGCAACACCGCTTGCACGAAAGCGACTTGCCCAAAGCGGAGGAAACCTTACAAGCCGCACAAAACCTTGCTTCCGAGCAGCACGTCTTGTTGGACGGCGTAAAAAAAGAGCTTGCCGAAGCAGAACCGCTTTTTGATGCCGTTGTTCGCTTGGACACGAGCATTCAAGCGGCAGAGAAAAATGTAGCGGAGGCGGAAATAGCGGCGAAAGCAGCAGAAAAAGAATGTATCAAAACGCGCAAAGAAGCCAACGACCACGAAATACGAGCAACAAAAGCCTACGAAACCTCACAAAAGCTCGCTCTTTGGCTTCAGGAAAATGCGCACGATAAAGCTCTCGAAAGCAGCGTGTCGCGTTTGGGCATGGAATACGACATCATCACAAAAGCGCAGAACGAGCATAAACAGGCGTATTTGGCATTGGAAAAGCAGAAAAAAGAGCAAGCCGTAACGTCGGAACTGCTCCAAGAGCGCGTGAATGCTCACAAGGAGGCGCAAACGCACCAGCAGCAGCAGCAAGCAAGAATAAAAGAGCTTGAAAGCGAGATGCAGTCAGCCTTGCAGGGAAATGTAGCGCAAGGAAAATCTGCGAAAGAAATTGCTCAACGCTTGGAGGAATGCCGTGAAGAAGGCTTGGCAATCAAGGAATTGTTGCGTATTGCAGAGGAGGCAAAGAAGAAAACCGAGCAACGGAGCGGCTTAGAGGAAAAAATTGCCGCGCACAACAACGAAGCCGCGACGCTTCAAACGCAGGAAGAAGAAGCAAGCAAAAACCTCGCAAGCCTAGAAGAGAAGCGGTCTTTGGCGCAAATTGCCCTTGAACAAGCGCGGCACATTGCGAAGTACGAAGAGGACAGAGCGCGTTTGACAGACGGCGAAGCCTGTCCACTCTGTGGCTCGCTGCATCATCCTTTTGCCGAACACAACCCAGCAGCAGAGCCATCTGCATTGGAAAAAGCGGTGAAAAAATGCGAGGTGGAAGTGAAGGCGGCAACAAAAGCACTCGGCGATGTGCAGAAGAAGCTGGCAACGACAACCAGTCTCCGTGCGGCTTCGGAAGAGGCATTGCAGGACGTGAAGAGGGAAATTGCGGCACTTGAAAAAGAATTTTTGGAAAATGCTGCGAAACACCGCATCACAACTTACTTGCACGAGCCGCACATTGACGACCTCACAAGCGCACAACAACGGAAACGTACGGAATTTCAAGAACTTCAGCGCGTCATCACGGCTTTGGAAAAAGTACAAACTTCATTGCAGGAACACCTCGCCAATGCTGAGGCGGTAAATGATGCTCTTGCAAAAGCCACACAAAATCTCGCGCTCGCCGAGCAGCAACGCGACACGCTTCAGAACAACCTGCCAACGCTGGAAGAGCGCGTCAATACTTGCGCCAAGGAGATTGACTGTGCAAAAAGTGCATACAGGAAGCATCTTGCTGAATTTAACGAAGAATTGCCCACAACCGCGAAAGCCGCACAAACACAGCTTCAGAAGCTGAAAGAACGTGCCGTGCAATATTCCACAAATGTTGCCGATGAGCAGCAATCACGCCACGCCGCCGAGCAGCATACCGCTACGCTGCGCCAGATTGAAGAAATGCTCAAGCAGCAAGAACAAGCATTGGTCAGCCTTCAAGAGGAATGCGCTCGCAAAGAACAAACGCTGAAAACCCAAAAAGAAGAGCGCGTCCACGCCTTCGGCACAAAAGAACCTGCCGCAGAACGCCAACGCTTGAAAGCAAGTATTAATGCGGCAGAGAAGGCGGTCGCGTTGGCGGAACACGCCCGCGAAAAAGCACAAAACACACTGACAGAATTGCAAACAACAGCGAAGGAGCTTGCCAAACGACAGGAAACCTTGCACAGCGAGATAATAAGCGGGGAAGAGGCATTGCAAGCAAAAATTATCGAACAACAATTTGCCGATGAAAACGAAATACGCGCCGCACTTCTGCCCGCAGAGGAACTGGCGCGGCTGGAATACCGCATCACGACTGCGCACGAGGCACTTTTACACGCACAAAGCGCACTCACAGAGCTTTCCAAGCACCTTGAAACAGAAACGGCGAAAAATCTTTTGGGTGAATTGCCTGAACACGAGGCGGAATCACACTTTGCAGCCTTGAAAACGAGCATTGCCGCCATGACCGAAGAGCGCGGCGCACTCAAGCAGCAGCTTGACCATGATGAGGCGCAACGCCACTCGTCGCGGGATGTTGCCGAGCAAATAGGGCTTCAACGCAAGGAAACATCGCGTTGGCAAGACTTAAACGCGCTCATTGGCTCAAAAAATGGCGATAAGTTTCGAGAATTTGCGCAAGGTCTGACGCTCGCACGGCTTGTGAGACTCGCCAATGCTCAACTTGCGCGATTAAATGAGCGATATGAGCTTCTGAAAGTGCCAGATGCCGATTTAGAGCTTGCCATTCTCGACAACGAACAAGGCGGCACGGTGCGTCCGATTGAGAGTTTATCGGGCGGGGAGACGTTTTTGGTGTCGCTCGCGCTTGCGCTGGGGCTGTCGGATTTGGCAAGCCGTACAACCCGCATAGATTCACTCTTTGTGGATGAAGGCTTTGGAACGCTGGACGCGCAAACGTTGGAAGAAGTGATGTCAGCATTGGAAAATCTGCGTTTGCGTGGGAAAACGATTGGCATAATTTCCCACGTAGAAATGCTCAAAGAGCGCATCACGACACAGATTCAGGTGCGGAAACTGGGCGACGGTATCAGCACGATTCGCGTTACGAGTTGAGATATGCGAACGAACTTTTTACGAAAAATTTTATCAACTATTTTGATTCCCCAAAAAAAAGCAGTATTTTAGAAGTCTTGCCCCTTTGTACAAAAAATGCCTTTCGGAGAGGTGCCAGAGTGGTCGAATGGGCTCGCCTGGAAAGCGAGTGTGCCGGAAACGGTACCAAGGGTTCGAATCCCTTCTTCTCCGCATATTGTACCCTAAAAGCCGCATAAATACTAGGTTTCTTGTTCATGCATTGATAGAATTACTCAGAAACAATCTGATTTTTATGCGAAATTCAAAAAGAAGCCGCGTAGTTTTCTGTAACTATGCGGCTTCTTTCGTCTCTATGCAATCAGGATGAGCGGCTTGCTTCAATGCAAGTGCCGTTTCGCGTCCGTCAGGACTGATGACATATATCCACATATCATTTGTTTGTAGTTTTGAGACTCGTTTTATCTAAACTTCAATACGAAAGAAAATCAACTAGGAAATACCTCGAAATCGCACTTTCGTAGAAATATATCGCGCTTTTTTGAGTATTTTAGAAATTGTAAGCGTTTCATCTTTCACATTTCACACCTCATCCTTTTCTTTATGTCTCTCAACGTTCTCTTTGAAAATATCACGATTATCAGCCCTTCGGATAGTGTTCACGAGCGGCGCAATCTTTGGATAAAAGGCGATAGCATTCATGCTTGCTCGCGCCAAGATGTTCAGGGAGATGCTGCCACAGAGCGCATCAATGCTGATGATTTAGCCTGTTTGCCCGGACTGTTTGATATGCACGTGCATTTGCGCGAACCCGGACAAGAATACAAAGAAACTATCCAATCCGGAACCGAAAGTGCAGCAAATGGCGGCTTTACGGGTGTGTGTTGTATGCCGAATACTGTTCCATCGGTTGATAACGCGCCAACGGTGGAATACATTATGAACCGCGCAAAAGAAACTTTGACCGAAGTTTTAGTGTGTGCGGCAATCACCAAAGACCGCGCAGGAAGGGAACTCGCACCAATGCTGGAACTGAAAGAACATGGCGCAGTCATGTTCTCCGACGACGGCGCGTGCGTGATGAACGCCGAAATGATGAATCGCGCATTTAAGTATCTGAAGCCCGTAAACGGACTCATTTCGCAGCACTGTGAAGAACACACGCTTACCGAAGGCTTTGCTATGCACGAAGGAATCGTGTCGTCGCTCTTAGGTTTGAAGGGCTATCCGAGCATTGCAGAGGAAATTATTGTTGCACGAGATATTATGCTTGCCGCACACAACGGCAACTGCCGCTATCACGTGTCGCATATGAGTACCGCTGGAAGCGTGGAGCTTGTGCGCCAGGCGAAATTACGCGGTCAGCGCGTTACGTGCGAGGTTACACCCCACCATTTTGTGCTGACCGACGAAGCAGTGCGCCATTACAACACAAATGCAAAAATGAATCCGCCGCTTCGCACACAAGAAGACCTGAACGCAATCATTATGGGCATCAAAGATGGTACGGTGGATTGCATCGCCACCGACCATGCGCCGCACGCGGTTCACGAAAAAGAATTGGAATTTGCAATGGCAATGAACGGCATCACGGGTCTTGAAACCTCACTTGGATTGGCAATGACATATCTGGTTCATGCTGGACATATAGATATGATGCGCTTTGCAGAGCTTATGTCCACAACACCGCGCGAAATCTTGGGTTTGGAGACGATTCACGTGCAAGAAGGTGCGAAAGCAAATCTGACCATTATTGCACCCCGCGAAGAATGGACGTTTGATGGCGGAAAATCGCTCTCGAAGTCGAAAAATACCCCTTTTGGTGGTTTTGCACTGAAAGGGAAGCCAAAATTTGCTATTAATCGAGGAATGATGCGGGCGTGCAGACTGTAAAAATGTCTTGTAGAAAACGCTTGGATAAAACTGTAGTGGTTATCGTAGTCTTGCTTTTCCACATCTTAGTTGTGTGAGACCATAGAAAAAGTATGGGTGGAGGATGTGCTATGTTTACGTTCGTTGTAAATCGAAAATTCTGTAAAAAAAGTTGTTCCTTTCCCTATATCGGACTCGCACCAAACCTTGCCATGGAGCATTTCTGTTAGTGTTTTCACAATAGAAAGCCCCAACCCCGTTGAGTTTTCTCCCGCTGTCGGCTTAGAGGATAAACGGGCAAATTTTCCAAATAATTTGGTCATATCGTCTTTGCTGATACCTTGTCCCCTGTCAGCGACAGCTAGACGCAGAAACGAACCGTTGCGCACGAGGCGAAAGTGGACGTTTGTGTTTGGGGGCGAGTATTTCACTGCATTTGAGCCAATATTTTCAATAATACTTCGCAGTGCAAAGGGGTCAGCAAGAATATGGAGAGATTCGGTATTTTTTTCATATTCTTCAATGAGCATGATGCCTTTGCGCTCGGCAATTGGACGTAAATCGCGCACAACGACAGCAACTGCGTGAGCAAGCTCAATACCAGAAAGTTGTAACTGCATTGTTCCCGTTTCAATGGCATTAATATCAAGAAGTTTAGAAATAATGCGGCTCATACGCATTGCAGTCATTTCAATATGGTCAGCTTTGGTGTATAATTCTTCGGGCGTAAGGCGGTCTGCGAAGCGTTTTATCATGCCTGCGCTCAGGGTCATTTGCGCGAGCGGATTTTTCATGTCATGTGCCGCAATGCCTAAAAATTCGTTCTTTTCCATATTGAGTGCCTGAAGCATATTGTTCCGTGCCGCTAATTCTTGTTGTGTTTTTTGCATTGCGGCAATCGTGCGCACCTTTGCGAATGCGGCAATAGCGTGTTCGCGGTAGTGTTGGCAGCGTTCAATATCACTTGCGGTAAAAGCTGTTTTGGAGGAAAAATTATCGAAGAACAAAATACCTTCCATAACGCCATCAATTGGAATGGTGATCAAAAGCGCACAGGCAGGTGGCTGAATTTTGAACTTCTGCCCCTCTGGGGTATGCGAAGGAAACTCTGAAACAATATACACGCCGCCCTTTAAGCCATAGATACGGGTGTACCGCCGTTCCATCTCTTCGTGAGTAAGTGCTACGTTCTTGAATTCTGCTACTGAGTAATGATGAAATGCTACAAAACGGTAATCGTCGGAATCGTGGTGGAGTGCCAACACCGAACCCTTTTCTGCCTGAGGAAGTAAGCGATGCCCTTGTTGGAGAAGCACTTGTAGAAGACTGCCGACATCTTGCTCGCGGTTAATATTCTTCACAATTTCGTCGAGAGTCTCTAATTCTTGCAGCTGCGCTTGAATAGCATCATTGAGCCGTTGTAAATGAAGGTTGGACTCGGAGAGTTCGCTATTGGCAAGCTCAATTTCTGCCGCTTGGTCTTCCAGAATGCGTTGCTGCCGCTCAATTTCCTTGTTTGCTTGTGCAAGTGCTTTATTCTGTTGTTTTAATGCGCGATTGCTCGTTTGTCGCATTTGTATGCGCAAGGCAAAAAATGCCACTAAAGCTAATGCAGTACACGTTACGGCGATGAGCGTATTCCGCAAAAGTATGACGTGGAGATGCTCAGATTTCTGTAATTGCGAAAGAATCTGGGACGTATTTTGTTGCACAGTTGAGAGCGAATCATGCGCATGGCAGAGATGAGGCAAAAGGAGAAGTCCTCCAAAAAGGCAAACAGCGTAAAAAGGAGCAATACATCGGATTTTTATGATAAAAACCCGTTGAACGGTCATAGAAGCAAATTTTTTCATATCACCAATCATAATAAACCAAGCTTCAAAGGCAAAGTGTAAGGACGCAATTGTCGCAGTAAAAGTCGCAATAAAAAATGCAAACTATTGAATGTTATGCTGATGTCCAATATCGCAGGGGCATATATCGAAAATTTGATGTTGGGCTAACTGGCGAAAAACTTCTAGATTGCAGTATAGTTCAACAAAATAGTTCAACAAAGTTTAGTAACGACGTTCAATAACAAATTTTGCTCGTATTCTGTATTTACACTGTTTCTTTATGACTCAAACACAAGATAGCATCAAGCATTGGGGCGATATGCCCCCAGAAGAATTTCACCAACACGCCCGGAGCATTTCGGCATGGATTGCGGAGTATTTGGAGCGCATTGCTTCCGAAGAACCGAGCCGCGTACCGAGAGTTTTACCCAATGTTCAGCCAAATTTTTTACAAGAAAAACTTCCCGCAAGCCCACCAATGCTGGGTGAGAAGGTAGAAGATATTTTGCGCGATTTTGAAAATATCATCGTTCCGAACACAACGCAGTGGAATAATCCGAATTTTCACGCATATTTCTCTATTTCTGCGAGCAGTATCGGGATTTTAGCAGAATTTCTCATTGCTGCGCTGAATAATAACTCCATGGTTTGGAAAAGCGGACAAGCCGCAACAGAGCTTGAACGCTTGGTACTGAGTTGGTTGGCAGAAGCACTTGGTTTGCCGCGTGAGCTTTGGGGAATGATTTTCGATACGGCTTCGGTCAGTACAATGCAAGCTCTCGCCTGTGCGCGAGAACGGTCGGGCTTTCATGTGCGGGAACGTGGTCTGGCAGGGAGGGGCGGCGATGTACCGCAAATGCGCGTGTACGCTTCAGAACTTGTCCATTCTTCTATTGATAAAGCCTGTATTACGCTGGGTTTGGGCGCAGAAAATTGCATAAAAATCCCCGTGAATGAGCGTTTACAAATGCAAACAGAGGCATTGGAACAGGCAATCAAACGCGACAAGGAAGCGGGCTATTTACCGATTGTAGTGGTGGGCGTAGTGGGAACAACATCTGCTGGAAGCAGCGATAATATTCACGAACTTGTGGCGGTGTGTGAGCGAGAAAGTATCTGGCTACACGTGGATGCGGCATGGGCTGGACCAGCCGCAATGCTGGAGGAGTGGCGCGACCGTTTCCATGGCTGGGAGCGAGCAGATTCTATCGTTATCAACCCTCACAAATGGCTGTTTGTGCCGATTGACCTCAGCGTTTTGTATTGTCGCACACCAGAAGTGCTGAAAGAAGCGTTTAGTCTTGTTCCTGAATACTTAAAAACTACAGAAGATGGGCAAGTGGAAAACATGATGGATTACGGTATCCAACTTGGGCGGCGTTTTCGCTCGCTTAAGTTATGGTTTGTGATGCGATATTTTGGCGTAGAGGGTATAAAAGCTCGCTTGCGAGAGCATATTGCGTTGGCACAACTTTTTGCGAACCTTGTGAATGACCATCCCGACTTTGAATGTACTGCCCCAGTAGAGTTCGCACTGGTCTGCTTTCGCTACAAACCGCAGCACGTGGCAAATGGAGATGAAGTAACGCTAGAACGCATCAATGCAGACCTTGAAGAACGCATCAATACACAGGGTCAGATATTTCTTGTTCATACAAAACTTCACAACGTGTACACATTACGCTTCGCCGTTGGAAATTTATATACAAGCGAGGCTCATATCCGTCGTGCTTTTGATCACATACTAAAAAATACATAAAATTATGTTATGTTTCATATAAAAAATAAAAAAATGAAACAAGTGATAAAAATAACACTAAACATAGAAGAAGAAGGAAATGAAGAGCGGGTGCGTAGTGCGATTGCTGATATGTTGTGTATTACCAAAGAAGATATTTCAGCAATAAGAAAACTAAAACGTTCATTGGATGCTCGTTCTCGGCAGATAAAAGTACATCTAACTGTGGAAGTGTTCATATGCGAAATACCGTCTGAGAAAAATGCAACTGACACATATTCGATGCTTCTCCATGATGTTTCAAAAGCCGCACCAGTACTGATTATTGGGGCTGGACCTGCTGGCTTATTTGCTGCATTAACGCTGATTCAGCATGGGATAAAGCCAATAATATTAGAGCGCGGAAAAAATGTACAAGCACGTCGGCGCGACCTTGCCACACTTAATCGGCAACATATTGTGCATCCTGACTCAAACTACTGTTTTGGCGAAGGTGGGGCAGGAACATACTCTGATGGGAAGCTCTATACACGCTCAACAAAGCGTGGTGATGTGCGCTCGGTGCTGGAAACATTGGTTGCTCATGGTGCATCCGCAGATATTTTAGTGGAAGCACATCCACACATTGGTACAAATAAACTTCCGCATATTATTCAGCGAATGCGGGAACGCATCGTGGAAGCGGGTGGCGAGGTACATTTTGAGCAGCGCGTCAACGATATTTTGCTGTATAACAACGAAATACAAGGTGTGAGAACAGAGCAGGGACAGGAGTTTCTTGCAAACACACTCATTATGGCAACAGGGCATTCAGCACGAGATATATTTGAACTTTTAATCACTAAACATATTTTCATTGAACAAAAACCCTTTGCAATGGGACTGCGTATTGAACACCCACAACATTTGATTGATTCAATGCAATATCGCACTCGCGGCGCAGCACGGCACGATCTTTTACCTCCAGCGTCCTATTCGTGGGTCGAACAAGTGCAAAACGAGCAGCAGGGCGGTGAACGCGGTGTTTTCTCATTTTGTATGTGTCCAGGAGGAATTATTGCTCCATGCGCCACGTCGGCAACAGGCGAAGTTGTTACTAATGGCTGGTCGCCGTCCAAGCGCAATAACCCATATGCAAATTCGGGAATTGTTGTCGCCATCAATGTTCCTGACCTTGCGCCGTACAATCACGCCGGCGCACTTGCAGGATTACGCTTTCAGCAAGACCTAGAGCGTATCGCATGGGAAGCAGGTGGAAGGACGCAGAACGCTCCAGCACAGCGTTTGGTGGATTTTGTACGCGGAAAAAACTCTACAACATTGCCCAAAACATCGTATCAGCCAGGAATTGTTAGCGCACCGTTGCATGAACTATTGCCGCCCGTTATTGGAAATTCCTTGCGCAAAGCCTTTGAGCAACTTGCAAAGCGCATGAAACCCTATTTTACGAATGATGCAGTTGTGCATGGTGTGGAATCGCGTACGTCCTCGCCTGTGCGTATCCCGCGCAATCCTGAAACGCTTGAACACGTGCAGATACGCGGCTTATATCCTTGTGCCGAAGGTGCTGGTTATGCTGGAGGGATTGTTTCTGCTGCGATTGATGGGCAAAAATGTGCTGAGGCAGTTGCGAAGAAGCGGCGGCTGTAAATGCAATTTTTGATATGAGTTAAGAGTGATTTGCAAAAAAAAATACAGAAGTAAATTAAACAATGTTCAATTTTTATTGACTCTTTAAAATATTTTCATATCTTTACTATTGAAACGAGCGCTTATGCGTTCTTCCATGTTTTTTCATCATTATCATTTCGTTGTTATGGCAAGTTTTTTTTCAACAATCTTCCAACGAAACTCTTCTTTAGGAATGCTGGGAGCGTCACATTTCCTTGCACTGGGGGCTTTTTCTGTGCTAATGCTTGTGGATAGCCGCACACTGAATAACGTGAATGTTTGGCTAAAGCCCATGAAATTTGCCATTTCTATTGGTATTTTTTCGTGGACAATGGCGTGGTTGCTAGTCTATTTGCCAGAAAGTAGAACGAAAAACGTAGTTGTGTGGACGATTACTGTAACGATGGTGATTGAAATGGTCTGCATTGCAGGGCAAGCGGGACGGGGTGTTCTGTCTCATTTCAATATCTCAAGCCCGATGAATGGTGCTATTTACGCTCTCATGGGCATTGCTATTGGCGTGAATACGTTTGCTGTGGCAGGTGTGCTGCGTCTTTTTTTTCAAGAAACAACGATTGACGCGGAAACTACGTATTTGTGGGCTATTCGCTGCTCTTTGTGTATTTTTATCGTGGCAAGTTTGCAGGGCTATCTCATGGGCGGACGCTTGCAGCATAGTGTTGGTGCGCCTGATGGGACGTTTGGGCTGCCATTCTTGGCGTGGAGCCGCTCCGTTGGCGATTTGCGCGTGATGCACTTTATCGGTCTCCACGCAATTCAAGTGCTACCGCTTCTGGGATTCTTTCTCGCACGAGTGTTTGCCCCGAGTACCGCCACGTCGCTTGTGTTGGGAGCTTTCGTCGTGTACGCACTTTTGTGCGTGTTGGCTCTCGTGCAAGCATTGGCAGGGCAGCCGTTTGTTAGGTTATCCTGACGTAAGTATTTTTATTTTGAAGGTATTATGGCAAAAAATCTCAAAAGTATTCAGCGTCGTGAGCGGGAGCGTGAGGAATTACGCGAGCAGATTCTTGATGTGGCAATGAGCATTCTCACAAAGGAAGGATACGAAGCCGTTACGATTCGCCGTATCGCCGATGAGGTAGAATATACGCCAGGCGCCCTCTATTCCTACTTCGGCGACAAAGAGGAAATTATCTTTGCACTCGTGGTGCGGGCATCGAAAAAGCTGAACGCGCTGTTTTTATCGCTGGAGGAGGCATTGCCGCACCCTCTGGAGCGACTGTGGGCGACGGGGCGAGCATATATGCGCTTTGCAATGGAGCATCCCGTTGAATACGACCTTATGTTTATTATGAGTGCGCCGATTCAAAAGATGGCAGAATGTGATTTTAACGAGACGCACACCGCTTTTCGTCTTTTGCGAAAAACGGTTGAAGAGTGCATGAAGCAGGGCTTTCTGCCTCGTGCCGATGCTGATGCAGCTGCTTTTGCAATGTGGTCGTTTGTGCATGGCAGCGTGTCGCTAATGATTCGCAAACGTCTTGCCGCCATTCCCGAAGAAAAGTACGATGATGTGCTGCAAGGAGCGTTCAATTTCTTGATGAACGCAATGATGCCTCGCCATCAAGAGCAGCCTATCATCACGCCTTCAGCACCGAAAGTATTGGCAAAAAAGAAAATAGGGAAGAAGTAAATGAACCTTCTTTTTGAGGTTTTTTTGCTATAAAATTAAACAATGTTCAATAAATAATCGTTGTTTTTATTCAATAACATCATTCTTTCTATAATTGAAGTTTAGATAAAATTCTGCGACCCGCATAAAACCTTGCTTCTGCGCTTGCCCTCACCCAGCCCTCTCCCAGAGGGAGAGGGCTTCAGAAGCATTTGATTTTCTTTGTCTTAGCTCCTTCTCCCTTTGGGAAAAGGCAGGGGATGAGGGCGAGAATGGGTGATTTTATCTAAACTTCAATCTAAACTTCAATATGAAATTCTCCACCACTGAAAAAGTAGGCTCAAAACCCGCTATGACGTGTGGGTGATTGATTCTTGTACGCAACTCTTCAAAACCCCGTAGCGCAAGCCACGTGTGCTAACGGTGCATTCCTGCGCTCCGAAAAACTTGAGCGATTCTTCTAAAATCAACGCTCCTGCTGGAAGAATATCAGCACGTTGCGGGTGAATGGCGGGGTTTTGGAGTAATTCTGCTAGGGAAGAGCGTGATAAATACTCAGTCATAGAGGAAATTGCTGGCAGCGACAACGTGTACCAATGAACACGCTCGCTTTGAAATTCCTGTAAATTTAAGTCCATTGCTGCAAGTGTCGTAAATGTTCCACCTACACCAATAATCCTTCCTATAGCACTTGTTGGAACGCTTTCTACATTTCTCGGTAGTCCTTGTATCCATTCTTGTTGAGCTTGGGGAAGTGTTTGCAACTGCTGTTTAATTTCTTGTCGTGCTGCAATGATATTGTTCAGTGAAAAAGGAAGCACTGATTGTAAAAACTGCTCAGATAAACGAACTGCACCCATTTGCAAACTTTTACGCATAGTTACATGATTATTTTCACCTGTTACATATTCTGTACTTCCACCTCCAATATCAATCACTGTTTGTAATTCATCTGTTTCAGATGAACCAATGAAAGATAGCCGCGCCTCTTCTTCACCACTAATGCGTCGTATCTCAAAACCAAGGATAGAGCTAAGTTGTTCACAAATATTACTGCCATTATCGGCATCGCGTAAGGCACTTGTTGCAACGCCGTATCCACTTTGCACATTATATTTTTTGCAAAGTTCAGCGTATTCTCGTGCTATTACTTCTGCGCGTCCATATGCTTCTGGTGAAATGTGCTTTGTACGCTGAACACCTTCGCCCAAGCGAGCAATTCCGTGTGCATCATAAAGAATGTTCCATATACCGCTACCAGTATATGTTCCAATCACCATTAAAAATGTATTTGTTCCAATATCAAAAGCTGCACAAGTCATTTATTTATGAATAATTTAAAGAAGTTAGTTGTAGTTATTTATAATTGCAAATAAGCCTAAAACACTTGTTTATGAATAACTTAACATAAAACACTTTAAAATTTCAGTGTCAAGATATGTCTTTAGTGTTAAGATATGTCTCCAGTTTGCCACAAGTTTGAGAACACCTAAAAAATGTTCAATGTTGTATGTTACCGTCAGAATCTTTGTCTTTACAGAAGTGAAGAGCTACCCAATCGCCCTTCGTCCGTGTTTCCTTGTGTCGAAAACCAATTTTAACAGCATCCGCAATAACATCTTCTACATCATAACGTAAAATTCCTGAAACAAGAAGATGTGCTGGATGTGGGGGAATTGGTGTAAGAGCGTCATAGAACCGCAGAAGATTTGGCTTAATCAAATTTTTGTGCAAATTAGCCGCAATTCCCTGTGCTTTAGGTAATTCTACTGTAAATACATCTGCTTGTTTGATGGTGATACTGTTTTGTGGTAGCGAAACATTTCGTTCAATATTTTCTTTAGTATTCAATACCGACCATTCATCATTATCAAAAGCAAAAACATGTTTTGCACCACAATATACGGCTAGAATAGCTAGCACACCTGTTCCTGTACCAGCATCAATCCACATTGTTCCTTGCTGTGTATATTCTTGAACAAATGCTGCCATTTGGTGTGTAGTTTCGTGATGTCCAGAACCAAACGACATTTGGGGATTAATAATAAGTTTGAGAGGGGCATTCACTGTTTCATGTTTCCATGAAGGCGTAATAACAAGTGATTTGTTTATATAAACAGGATTTATACTATCTTCCCATTCTTTGTTCCAGTTTTTTTCAGTGATTATATTTTTATTCAATATCTTAAATGTTATATTGAAATCAGTGAATAGTTTACATATACATTTTGTTTTTTCTTCAATTAGAGAGTCAGAATTTAGTATATAACATATACTTATTTCATCTAAACCTTCTGTAATGCCAATATGGTCTTCAAAAGCAAGCGCGGTGTATGCTGCTTCGTACTGCTCCTCAGGAATACTGTACGTGAGATTTAAGTATTGTTTTTGAGGAAAATCAGTTTCTACAATGGTTATAGGTGTTGGTGTTGTTTCTAGCATTGGGAGAAGTTTCTTTGATTTTATACTGTTCTTATATAAAGAATTTGTAGATTGTTGTTTCAAGTGTCTTTACTAAACCAAATACAAATAAGTACGTCGCTCAATATAGTTTGCATTATACCCTTCGACAAGCTCAGGGTCAAGACCGCTTCAGACCTCATGCTGAGCTTGTCGAAGCATCCTCAACTAACATTCAGTCACGTACTTATTTAGGATAGTACTTTGCTTCTGTATGTCTAGGGAATGCTTGAAAAATAAGTGAATACCTTGTCTTCGACAAGTTCAGGCTGAATACCGCGTAAATCCTCACGCTAAACTTGTCGAAGCACTCATTTGTTTTTGGGCCATTCCTAGTTTGTGTATCTAATCTACAAAATTCTTACTTCATGCAATAAAGTTGTTGGTATCTGCCTCAAAAAGCTACACACATTTCCTTGCTGTCTCAAGTATAGAGCAGTATTAATGTCTCAATAAAGGTAAACTTTCCAATAAATGACAAAGGAATAAAGTGGTTTGTAGCATAGTAGCATAAAAAAGTACCGAAATGTATCTATTTATAGATTCTGGCATACGAGTTGATGTTTATATCAACAAATACATTGTGCTAAATATTCTCAATCTAGTTAATACACAAGCTTACACATATTAAATTCATATAAAACAATAAATATATTTTAATCACTGTTTTTATTCAACATATAAACGTAAATATGTCTCAAAATTCTGATAATGGCGGCTACTCAAAAGGGTTAGCAATCGGTATGATTATTGGTGGTGCAGTCGGTGCTGCGCTCGCACTCTTATTAACTCCAAAAACAGGAAAAGAAATGCGACGTGATATTGCAGGGCGTGGAGGTGAGTTTTACGACCGTGCAAGTGAATTTGCCAAAGAACAATCTGGTCGTATGGGTGACTATGTAAATGAGGGTAAAGTACGCGCCGATGAACTAGTTCGTACGGCTCGACAACAAGCAGGCTCGCTCTTAAACGAGGCAGAAACGCTTATGAGCGATGCACGTTCGCGTATAGGAACAGCACAAGGAACAATTAAAGATAATATCGGTCGTTTGCAGGAGGCAGCTCAGGCGGGTTCGGACGCATTTCAGCGTGAAATAACGCGAACAAAGAATGATGTTCTTTAGGTTTGTTTATATGATAATAGATGCAAGGTATATGTAGTTTTTAGGCAAGGAAATACTTCCTTGCCATTTTTTTTGTATATTGTTACTGCTGCACAAATATTGATATTTATTTGTTTGTAAGGTTTTATAGTATTTTATGTATAGTTTACTTTGTTTTACTATTTTTTTTGAGGCATCTCAAGAGTCATTATGGATATTTTGAAAGAATTAGCGCAAATATTTGCTGCGGTAAGCCTAGGTGCGCTTTGTATTTACGGAATTATTACGTTACGAGATGTTCGTAAAGGTATGAGAGCGTTTTCTGAAACAACACAGCAATTACCCAAAGAGATTGCTGAAATTCGTACGCGAATTTTAGGAATGTTAAAGAATTTTGAGGATATTTCGCATGATATAGCACTTATGACAAATAAACTTCAATCAGACATGAATTCCTCAGAAGGAATTTTTGGAGAAATTGAAGCTCTCACTCAGCAATTACGTCGCTTGCGCACTCATCTTCAGACAGGAATTATTCAGCCGCTTGTGCAGATTTCCGCGACCGTTTCTGCCGTGAGCAAGGGGACAGAGGTCTTTATGGCAACACTCCGCAATAAAGGGCAAGAGTAATAAATAAGAAGGTACAGGACAAAAGAACCAAAAAGGGGCAAACTTTAGATAAAGCTTGCCCCTTTTTGGTTCTTTTTTTATATGATTCTGTCTTGGAAGCCCGTTCAGCCTAGTCGTCTTGCAAGCTGAGCCACGAAATATCACTGTTTGGCAAGAGACGCTTAATTTTCAGACGCTCATCCTTGTTTTTTTTCAGGATTTTATTATCCAGCAAATCTAACGTGTGCAAATTGCGCAAACGACCAATATCGGTAGGAAGCCCCTCAATACGATTACTATTCAAACTCAGCACTTGTAAGCTATGTAATTGACCAATTTCATCTGGCACAGTTGTCAATTTGTTATGACTGAGGTGGAGATAGTGCAGATTTGCCATATTACCAATTTCTTTTGGCAGTGCGGTCAAGTTATTTTCGCTCACATCCAAAGTAGTGAGATGCGTAAGTCCGCCGATGTCTGCTGGTAAGTAATTGATACTGTTCTGCTTCATCGAAAGAACATCTAAGTTAATGAATTGACCAATTTCTTTTGGTACAAAATTCAGATTATTTTCATCAATAATAAGCGTCCGCAGATTCGGCAATTTTGCGAGTTTGGTGAGCGCATCACTGAAGTCCAAATCAGGATTATTTGCAATCGAAATCTGACGGAGATTGCGCAAATTCGCAATTTCGCTGGGTAAGGTTTGGAGATTATTGGAGGACAAATCCAACTTGCGCAAATGCACCATAAAACCAACCTCAGATGGCAACGTGCGGAGGCGATTTTCGTGCAAATCCAGCTCTTGGATATTGGTCAAAAGCGCGATTTCGCTCGGCAAATAGCGCAGTTTGTTACCATGCAAGTTTAAAACTTGAATACCCGTCAGAAGCGCGAGTTCTGGTGGAAGTGCAGAAAGCTCATTGCCACCAAGCAAGAGTTCTTGCAAGCCAGTCAATCTGCCAATTTCTGGCGGAAGAAACGTGAGCGCGTTGTCGGTGAGGTCGAGACCATGCAGATTCGTCAAATACCCGATTTCCGATGGAAGCACTGAAAGACCATTGTTCGCAAGGTCAATATCACGAATCAATGCGGCTTGTGAGCTTTCAAATTCTCGGTTGCCAAATCGTAATGTCGCCATACAAATACTCCTACTTTATGAAGTCAAAAAGACAAATAATGTTGTTAATTTTCAAGTTGTTGCGGCATTTTGTTCTGAAAATACTTTATGCCGTCATCTCTGTACGAATACTTGGAATGGTACGCTGTGCAAGCTCAAAACCACCAAAAAGAACGGCGGTAAAGACGAGGTCGCCCAGAAGAGCATTTTGAAAAAAGGGAATTGCTGCTACAAAACAAGCAACGAAGCCATCCCACGTGTGTGCATACATTCCATACATCCCATGAAGTGCAAAAGGAACGGCATTTGTTACGACAAAGAAAAAGATTGATGCAAGTACAGAGAATGTAATAAGTTTGGTTGCTGAAAGCTGGTTGCGTTGCTCTTGCTCATTCACGCCCTGTGTCTGCAAACGAAAACCAAGCATGGTGATACAAGCGATAGCACCGTACACAATCCACATATCAGCATGAAATCCCCAGCCAGTCAGCATTTGAAGGAGTGTGTCGCTAAGAAGCATTGCTATTAGAGGCATAATAATTGCAGATATTTTCTTATCTGCTAGATATGCTCCAGCAAAGAGCGCCATAGCATTCATCGGCGCAAAGTTTGGTGGATGTGGTACGATGCGCGACAACGCTGCCGCGCCGATGATTCCTGCAATCACGTAAAACCGAGATGTTTTCATAGCTTCTGGGTGGTGTAGCTGAGAGTGGCTTGTGAACTAGAGTGTGATATGAAGCACTTATAGCAAACGTACTCACAAGAGTGCTACGCTTTTGTCGCTTCACAGCAATTCGCAATATAGTGAAATTTGCCTTGATTTTTCCAAAAGAATCCGTGTTCTGCGAGGATTTTTTCTTCTTTTCTTTGTTTTCACCGCATCAATACTGGGTTTTACTGTTGTGTTTCTCCGCAATTCCTTGTAGATTTGCACCGTGCAATGATTCTTCTTCTTCATTATGATTTCAATGCTTGATGTTCTTCCACCCAAAACGCACTCGGATGCCGCTTACGATGTTCATTCCGACAACTACCGCGCACTCGTTACGCGCCTTCATGCCGAAGCCTGTATGCGTGGCGATACGCACTACCGCGACCCTGCAACGGGGTACATCGTCTTTACACGCCTGAAACACGAGATGCGAGGCTATTGCTGCAAGTCTGGATGTCGCCATTGTGCCTACGGCTACAAGAAAGCATGAAGGATGAAATTGGGAAACTTTCTCCCTCAGCCCTCAGATTTTATCCTTTCCTTAGTACTTTACTGACGGCTCAAGCAACGTAAATTTTTTATTGTCTGCGTCTATTTCTGCCAGAACACCAATCGGCATCGTGAATTTTTCGCGCACGTGTCCAAAAGGAAAGTTACCGAGAACAGGAATTTTAAGAGGTGCAAGGCGCGAACGCAAGGCATCATCGACAGTTGTTGCATAGCCCGTGTCTTTTCCTTCGGTAAATTGACCCAAAACAATACCCGCACAGCTTTGGAGCTTGCCTGCAAGCCACATCTGCGTAAGCATACGGTCTATTTTGTACGCCGCTTCGCCAACATCTTCCAGAAAAAGAATTGTGCCCTCGGTATTGATGTCGTAGGGTGTTCCCATAAGAGCAGTTATCATCGTGAGATTCCCGCCCACAATGCGTCCACGAGCTTTTCCGGGCGCAATCGTGGTCAGTTTCGCTGCGTCAGTATAGATGATAGCCTCGTATTTTGCTTGTTTGGTGAGTTCGGGATAGACGAGCGGCAAAAACCATTGGCGCGTGAAATCATCGAACTCTGCCGCTGCCATTGGTCCGTGAAATGCCACAAGATTGCAGCGTTGATAAATCGTGTTTACAAGCGCGGTGTGGTCGCTGAAGCCAGAAATGAGTTTTGGATTTTGCTGGAGTGCGGCAAAATCTATCATTGGCAGGATGCGCATAACGCCGTAGCCGCCGCGAACACAGATAATTGCACCAATATCAGGATTTTTTACAAACTCCATAAATTCCTTTGCTCGCACCTCGTCGGGAGCAGCAAGATAGCTATTGGTGGTGATGAGGGACTTTGCTAAAACTGGCACAAGCCCAATAGATTCAAGCGCAGTAACAAAGGCAGGTACTTTTTTCTCGAAATCTTCTTTGGCAACACCGCTCGCGGGCGCGGGAATGCCAACTTTCATGCCTGGCTTGAGTGCTGGCGGCAGCGTGGGCGGAAAGAGGCGTTTCTCGGAAACGCTTGGCAATACGCCGTTGTGAGAGCCAGTCTGACGAGATTCTTGAGATTCTGCAGCAAGACTTGTGTGCGATGATGCAAGCATGGATGCGGCTCCCAGAATACCTACCGAGCCAAGCGATTGTGCAAATGAACGACGATTCATAGAGCAGTAACAAAGTGAGAAGAATAGGATGCTTAAAGAGATGATTCAGAGAGCAACATGGCATTTTCTCGTGATTTCTGCAAGTCTTTGTGCAGAAATCATGCAAAATAGGAGCGTTTTTTGTACGAGCATTTTTTTGTCGGTAGATTTTTTAGTGTTTTTATGATTCGATTCCGCCAGCAGCGAAAATTTTTGTGAAAATCTTTGCGTAAAACGCAGAATTTTTCCTATATTTGAAGTCTCAACTGTTTATATCTCAACTACTATAAATGGTATAAAATTCAGCAACTACATCCTTTTTAAAGCTACATTTCTTTTTTTTATTACATTTTACGGAGTGATTGCCCAAATGAATATTCTTGTGAGTATTTCGCACGTCCCTGATACGGCAACAAAAATCGTTATCGGCGCAGACGGTAAATCTATTGATTCCAAAGGTGTAAAGTACATCATGAATCCATATGATGAATTTGCATTAGAAGAAGCCCTTCGTCTCAAGGAAAAAAATGGTGGTACTGTAACCGTTGCGACGGTCGGCAGCGATAGCGCAAAGGACGTTCTGCGCACGGCACTTGCATTGCAGGTGGACAAAGCAATCTTTTTGAAAGCAGACAACCCTGATTCTTTCGTGGTTGCCAGCAGCATTGCTGAGGTTGCAAAAGAAGTAAAACCAGATATTATCCTTTTTGGTCGCCAAAGCATTGACTTTGATTCATTCCAAGTTGCGCCCATGGTTGCAGAACTGTTGGATATGCCATCGGTTACGATTACATCGAAGTTGGATATTACTGGCACAAGCGTCAGCGCAGAACGCGACATCGAAGGCGGCAAGGAAACAATTTCTACGACGCTTCCGCTCGTGGTTTCGGCACAAAAAGGACTCAATGAGCCGCGCTATCCGAAACTTCCCGACATCATGAAAGCGAAGTCAAAGCCGATTGAAGAGCGTACTGCGAGTGCTGCAACAACCCGTATTGAAATTATTGGTATGGAGCTTCCAGCAGCAAAAGGCAAGGGTAAAGTTTTCGGCGATTCAGAAGGCGATATTACAGAACTTGTAAAACTCTTGCATGAAGAAGCAAAAGTTATCTAACGCTGTTGTTTGGCGACAGATATGCAGAGAGCAGTCTCAGCGTGTTTGCAGTTCTCAGCCGTTGGATGAAACATCATTTCACAATACGAATCATACACCTCATCATTTTTACATAGACTATGAAAGTTCTTGCTTATCTCGAAGTTCTTGATGGTACGCTCAAAAAAACAGCGTTTGAGACCATTACAGCCGCACAGGGCATTGCTGCAGCAAGCGGTGGCTCTGTTATTGGTATCGCCATTGGCGCAAATGCTGATGCCGTAAAGGTAGCCGCAGACTATGGTTTAGCAGACTGCCTTCTGGCGCAGCATGATATTTTAGCAAAGCAGTCTGTTTCTGCCGTTGCTGAAACCCTCGCGCAAGCCGTAAAAGCCGAAAATGCTGATGTCGTGCTGCTTCCAGCTTCTTCGACAGGCAAAGAGATTGCACCGCGCCTTGCGGTGAAACTCGAAGCGGGCTATGCACCCGACAGTATCGCGCTTGCTGTAGAGGGCGGCAATGTGAATGTTACTCGCCCTGTATATGCAGGTAAAGCTCGCTTGACCGTGAAGATTACCACGCCCAAAAAAGTAATTACCATTCGTCCAAACGTCTTTACCGCAAAAAAAACAGATGCTCCAGCAGCACTCGCTCCACGTGATTTTGCGCCCTCACTCAGCGATACACACCTGAAAGCATCGGTGAGTTCGGTGAGCCGCAATCAAGGCAAACTAGATGTTGCAGAGGCGGATATTATTGTTTCTGGTGGTCGTGGATTGAAAGGACCAGAAAATTTTCATTTGGTAGAATCTCTTGCAAGCACACTTGGTGCGGCTGTTGGCGCATCTCGCGCAGTCGTAGATGCTGGCTGGAGACCACATGGCGAGCAAGTTGGGCAGACAGGGAAGACCGTTTCCCCGACGTTGTATGTCGCGGCAGGTATTTCTGGTGCGGTGCAGCATTTGGCAGGGATGTCGTCCTCGAAAGTGATTGTTGCTATCAATAAAGATAAAGATGCACCAATTTTTCAAATCGCCGATTACGGTATCATTGGCGACACGCTGGAAGTCTTGCCAAAATTAACCGAAAAAGCAAAAGCAGTTGTTCAGCGATAACAAGAACAGCACCACGGAAAAAGCAAATAAAGTATAAGTATTAAGTTCTTCAAAAACCTGATGGGTAAGTTGTTTTTTCTACAGCCCATCAGGTTTTTTTATGCGTCTTTGTGCAAGAAATTTTGGGGCAAAAGTGGGCAAAAGTTTATTCTTTCTGCGAAAGAAACTTGATTTATCCATGAATTGGTTGTATTTTTCCGTTCCGTATTCATTCGGCATTGAAATATTCAATTCTTGAATGTATTCATCGCTCGTTTTACCGCGCATATCGCTTGAATGCTTGTTTTTGTCAAGCGAGAATGTGCCTTCCTCACATCAACATCATCAAGGTACGCTCTGTGAGTAAAGTACAAGTTGAAATTTTAGGCATTTCTACCAGCCCGTCTAGTAACGGTGCGTACGCACTTATTTTGCAAGAATCTGACGGTCAGCGCCGGTTGCCGATTGTGATTGGCGCATTTGAGGCACAAGCAATCGCCCTAGAAATGGAGGGAATTCGTCCACCGCGCCCTATGACACACGACCTATTAAAAAATACGATTGAATTGTTGGGAGCGACACTCGTAGAAGTAATCATTAATGACCTCAATGATGGGACATTCTATGCGCAACTCATTCTAGATACTACTTCTGGTGAGATTGATTCTCGTCCTAGCGATGCGATTGCGCTAGCAGTACGCTTCCAAGCACCTATTTTTATTACCGAAGAAGTGATGGGCGAAGCAGGTTTTATTCCTGAAGGCTCGGAAGGCGATGCGCTTATGAGCGATGAGGATGACGATGAGGATGAGACTGACACCATTTTGCGTGCTGCACAGGCAGAAGCAGAGCAGTCGCAGAAGGAATCGCGCCGACAAAGTAAGCCCAAAACGCGCTTGGAAATGCTTCAACAAGAGCTTGATAAAGCTATTGCACAAGAAGATTATGAAAAAGCAGCTGTATTGCGAGATGAAATCAATCAGTTGAACCAAGGATAAATTTTGAGGGTGGATATTTACAAAAGACTTTATTCCGAATAAACTTTTTTACGAAACAAGGCAGTATGCTGCCTTGCTCCAAAACCCTAAAAACCTTATTCGAGATAAACTCTAAAATAAACATCGAAAATGTAAAAAAAATTTGCATACCAAAGAACAATTACGTATATTTGAAGTCTTGTGATTTTTTACACTTTCTGTAAAAAACATTAACGGTTGCCGAAGTAGCTCAGGTGGTTAGAGCAATGGAATCATAATCCATGTGTCGGGGGTTCAAGTCCCTCCTTCGGTACGAGTTGAGTAGTGGTTTCTCCCCTAACTGCTACGTCAGATGCTCTAGCCTGAGTTGGTTCGCCAACTCGGGTTTTTTTATTTTAAAGCCTTGTAGATTTGTCAAACAAATTTGTCAAACAAATTTGTCAATACTACCAACGCTCGTGAGAGCCTCACACAACCTCTGGAATATCTTGTATTTTGAGCCATATGCAGCCCAAATACCCACAAAAAGAAAGCAAGTACAAACGCAGCTTGCAAACACTTCTTCAACCAATAGAACAGTTTATCACAAATGAAGCCTCAAGCGGCTTGCTCTTGCTCTTGTGCAGTGCGATTGCTCTTCTGTGGGCAAATTCTGCTGGCGGGGAAACGTACCTCCATGTTTGGGAAACACCTGTTTCTATCGGTCTTGGCAACTCAATCCTCGTCAAATCTCTTCATCACTGGATAAATGATGGCTTGATGGTCATATTTTTCTTTGTTGTTGGATTAGAAATTAAAAGGGAATTGTTGGTTGGGGAATTATCCAGTATGAAAAAGGCTGCATTGCCCGTCATTGCTGCTTTGGGCGGAATGATTGTCCCAGCCAGTGTGTACGCACTCTTCAATGCGGGTGGGCGTGGAGCGACAGGCTGGGGGATTCCAATGGCAACGGATATTGCTTTTGCGCTTGGTGTGGTCGCGCTCATGGGCAGCCGCGTCCCATTTGTGCTGAAAGTATTTTTGACCGCACTTGCGATTGCTGATGACCTTGGTGCAGTTCTCGTCATTGCACTTTTCTACACAAATTCACTCAACATCACCATGCTTGGAGTGGCGGCGGCTTTGACTGTCCTTGCTTTTCTTGGCAATCACTTCGGTATTCGCAGCATTCTCTTTTACCTTGCTGTTGGCATACTTCTGTGGTGGTGTGTGATGCAATCAGGCATTCACGCTACGATTGCGGGCGCAGTGTTAGCAATGGCGGTGCCAGCCAAAGAGCGCATTAATGCCGAAGAGTTTGTCAATGAAGCCGAAGGCTTGATACGAGAATTTGCCCACGAAACCCGTGAAAAAACAAGAGTTTTGGCAAATCAAGCGGCGCAAAGTGCGGTCAAACAGCTTGAAGTTATCTGCGAAGAAGTCCAAACGCCGCTTTCGCGCTTTGAGTCGAACCTTCACACCAGCGTTGCGTTTGTCATTATGCCGCTTTTCGCGCTTGCTAATGCAGGCGTTCAAATGGCGGGCAAGGGCATATGCGAAGCATTGTTCAGCTCGGTATCGGTCGGAATTGCTTTGGGATTATTTCTCGGTAAGCCGCTTGGTATCGTTCTTTTTGCATGGCTTGCGTGTAAACTCAATCTTGCGTCATTGCCAGAAAATGTTTCGTGGCGCGAACTCATTGCTATTTCATGCTTAGGCGGAATCGGTTTTACGATGTCGCTCTTTGTAGAAAATCTTGCCTTTGCAAATAATCCTACACTTGAGACAAGCGCGAAACTTGGCATTTTTTGCGGCTCAATACTTTCTGGCTTGCTGGGATATTTGCTGTTTCGGATTCGCTCAAAAACGCCATAATCTTTTGAAAAGAATGGGGATTATGTAAAGTAAAATACATACAATGAAAATTAAACGAAAAATTATTTAAAAAATTTGCAGAAAAAATTTGGATAATAATAATCTTCCCCGTATTTTTGAGGTCTCGTTTAGGTATGCTTAACCGCACAGTTGTCAAAAAGTAAAAATGCTTCAAGAACAACACACTTGCAGGAGTGGCGGAATGGCAGACGCGCTGGACTCAAAATCCTGTGGGCTCTAAACCCGTGTGGGTTCGACTCCCACCTCCTGTACAACCCTCGTGTTGAAAACGGCTTCAAACCTCAAAAGTTTGAAGCCGTTTTTGTTTTCGTCCTTTTCACGTCCTAAACTTTCTCCGTACCCCTGACTTTTTCGCCTATTTTCTCCCAAAACGCCTGTGCCGTGTCCTTCATCCGCTCTTGCAATTCTTCATCGCGCACAATCGGCTGCGTGTGCAGCTTCCAGCCCTTTTCCATCGCACACACATACCCAAATTTCAAACCCAGCACAAACAAGTACCACTGCACTTGATACGCTGCCATTGTCCGCTTCTCTCTCGACCAATACTCACAGTTTTTGATTTCCAAAATGGCGTGAGGTGCGGTATCACCGATACAAAGCAAACGGTCAGGCGTTGCCAAATAGATTTCGTCTCGCTTGTAGAGCCGCTTAGGATTCACGATAGCAAATTCAGGTTTCAAGTTTTTGAACTCCCGCACAATAAACGGTTCAATGTGCTTGCCAATCCGCATTTGTTCTGTTTCGGTAACGTCGAAGCCTTCGACCTTCGAGCGGTACACATCATCAGCGTTTGCAAACGGGCTTACGCCCATGAGTGCAGCAATATCGCTGCCGCCGATGCCGCTCCGTCTCTGCTCTCGCCATTTTTTGAGCGAGGTGATTTTTAATTCTTCCAACATAGTTTTGAAAAAAATACACCCGCTTCAACGTTTGCCAAAGCGGGCTTTGTTTGTGAGATGGTGATTTAGTGCAGCACTCGTGCTACATGATTCGGCGTAACTTTTTCGCTGCCGTATTTGCTGCGGATGTCGTTGATGTCTTGCGCCTCGCCGCGAGTACGGGTGCGGTATTCGAGCGCACGAAAGAACCACAACTTTTTCACGGGTGCGAAGCAAAAGCCTTCGCGCTTGAGCGTCTCGCGGTGAGCGTAAGTGTTTCCGCTCACCCACAGCCATTTGCCGATGATTTCCGGTTCCAAGCCGTCCAAGTGAGCAATCGCCGCAATTTTGTCGCGGTACAAAAGTTCACTCGCTTCGGCTTCGGTATTGTAATCATCCTGCATCACGCGCCCCAGCATTTGCGCGTACTCGGCGTTCAGTGCCTTCATATCATCCTCATTTCCTCCACAGTCTGGGTGAAGCTCCTTGCACAGCGCATGATACCGACGTTTGAGGTCGTCCAGCGTAGAAATTCCTTCAAAGTAACGCATAGTTTTTTTTCTTTCCTGAAACACAAAAAGCCGCTCCGAATCAGATTCAAAGCGGCTTCCGTGTTCAGGTATGCTTAGTAAAGCGGTTTAACTTCGTAAATTTTTGCTTTACCAATTTCTACTTTGATGCTTTCGGTGTACGTGATTTCAACGGGTGTGCCGCTCGGAATATGTTCAAACTGTTTCCGCAGCGTCACCCCTGCATTTATCCATACTTGTTTCAGATTGTCAATCCATGTAACGCCGATAATTTCTTTGCGGTCGTCGCCTTTGCCTTTGACAATCGTTTTTTCGCCCAGATACACACCCCGCACGGTCTCGCCTTCGGTGGTAAATTCTTTATACTTAGCATTCATCGAAACGCCGCTTTGCATTGTTTCTAAGCGGGAAAGAGCCGATTCCATTGCAAGAAGTTTTTCAGCAGGAATCAACACTGGAGCGGTCGCAAGTTCGGTTTCCTTCTCCACGCCGCGAGAATCCACGCTGTTCAAAGGCTGTTCCACACTTGTTTCCAGCACTTCGCCCGTTACGGTATTTACGAGGTCATTGTTTACGAGGGCTACATCTTCGGAAACGATGGTTTCTTTTGCGAGTTTTTGAGTTTTGGTATTCATGGTAAATTATCCTTGATAAAAGCCGCCTACGCTTCATAGTAAGCGGCTTGTGGGAAAAAGAGTGTGTAAAATTTAGCACGGAAAATCTGTGAGCTTCGCAATAAGCGCAGCAGCTTCTTCAACGGTACAGGTGAGCAAGGAACACAGATGCTCACAGCGAAAATCACGGTGCGCGTAGCACGGCGTGAGAACGGACACTTCACACTTGCCCGCTTTGCCAATGCTGGAAAAGTGGAGCGCAACCGTAAAGCCGTCGCGCCGTGCGGCGTTGATAGCCAAAAGGAGTTCAGGCATTGCACACCTCCCACGCTCTTTCATCAAGCTCACGTGCCAAATTGTCCCGCCATCGTAACGATGGCTCAGGTTCAGGGCTGTCAAAGTTTTCATCACTACCAAAACTCAAAAAATCACTATCGAAGTACAAGTAATTCAGCCATTCTTGCACATCCGAACAAAATTTCATCACAAACGCCATTTTCACGCGGTCGCCCGATTGCCAAAATTCTTTCATCGTGCGGATGCTCTCAAGAGCGTTGTGTAATGCCTGTTCGCGCTCAATTTGCGCGAGTTCTTCCGCAGTCGGCAGAAATGGAACGGGCGAAAAGCCGATGCCGTGCGGTTCTTCTTGCATAGCTTTATCAAGAAGTATATTTTTGGTGTAACTCATGGTTATAGCTTAAAAAATTGTGAGTAAAATCGGGCTTGTGAGTGCTACAACACTGACAAGCCCTTGTTTTTATGCAGGTAAAGTAATAGCAAGCGTAGATTTACTTTCAGAAATCACGGGCGGAACAACCTCAATGCCCTCTTCGGTAATGGGCAGCACAAGTTTTTTCAAAAACTCTTCTCGTGCTTTGAGTGCTGCCTTTGCGCTTTCACACTGTGCTGTAAGCTGACGATGTTTGGTATCGCGGGAAAAATCCCACACACTTTCGACGCGCACCGAAAACTTTGCGCCCGATTCGGTGCAGTGAACACCGTTTGCGCGTTGCACTTCGGCATACAGAAGCGCACTGCCCATGATAGCTGCTTTCAAGGCTTTCAAATACTCTTCGCCCGCTTTGATGGCAACCAAGAGCGCAAACTTATCGCTGTCGGTACGAATAAAACCCGCATAATTGCTGGCAAGGTCGGCAAGGGCAGATTTACTCATCGGAATAGTACGCAATGGCAAAAGCTCCGCGACTTTCGCGGTTTTTCTCCGCGAATCATTTTTTGCAATGGTATTCATAACGGTTTCCTTTTGGAAAAAAGTGAATGAAAAAGTGAGTGTACTTCTCTCGCACCGTTGGGGCTGTGCAACGTAAACACTTGTGCGAGAAAAGCGGATAGATTTTCAAAGAACGAAGACAATCAAAACACATCATTTACCGCTACCGAGCGGAGGGCTGTTGCATCCTAAGCACTGGAACAATAGTCGAACAGTATGTCAATTTTGTTCGCTACCATTCGCTGTGCTTTGGTGATACTGTTTCCCTGT
>RDXM01000098.1 GCA_004292595.1 Candidatus Kapaibacterium sp.
ATTGACGCTCACATCGGTCATACCCACAACCACAATATGACCAACATCTTTCAAGATGCGACCGTTGGCTTTGAGCACAATCGTGTGGCAGTTTTTGCGCATCACGTGTTTGGGGCTGGTTTTGTACAGGTGATCCAGTTCCTGGTGCTGTGATTCGGTAAGAATCGGAGTGTTTACTCTTGTCATATCAACAAGATACGACATTTTGACCACAAAACGCACTTAATATAAACTAAATATTGAGACGTACTTACCACTTTAATCTTTTATTGTCCACAACCTTATAGGTCGCAAAGAAACTCAATCAAACAGCGTTGAAAACGAAACTCTACATGACGGCTCTTCATCATGCTTTTGAAGAACTCCGCAAACTTCAGCCAGTTCAGTTTCAGAATATCGCTGCGTAAGGTGAGTTAAGTAATTTGATGACATTGGGCTGTAGCCCCTTGTTTGCAAAAGTGAATATTGAAGCGACTTACAGAGTTTTTGTCGTGTACTGAGGAGAGGAATACCAAGATGCTCCAATAACCAATGTGTTCAAGATTTTCAGACCACTACAAATTGCTGAAATTCTTCGTTCCTGTATATTTTTTGCACTTGCCATATCACTTGTCCTTTGTATTTTCACAGTATTCGGAAAATTATTTTATCTGTTCCTTAACCACTTCAATTTTCAGAGTATTGTATGGCACATAAGTACGAACCAATCATTGTTGGCATTGACGGCGGTGGCTCTCGGACGCGCGGCATTTTGTATCGTGGTGAAAAAGAGCTTGCACAATCAGAAACCTCCACAGCCCGTGTGGGAACTGTCGGTGTGGTAGAATCAGCAGAGCGTTTGCTCAATTTAATTAGCGACCTTATCACAATGGCGCAATTACCCAACAGAGAACTTGATGCAGTATTTATCGGCTTGGCTGGGACATGGCTGAAAGAAGAGCAACTCCGCTCGCAGCAGCTTATTTCCTTGCTTGCGCGGCGCGAACGCAAAATTGATATTGATAAACTCGTCGTTACGAGCGATGCTGCCATTGCGCTGGAATCTGCCTTTGAAGGCGATCCAGGCATTGTTCTTATCGTTGGAACAGGCACGATTGCGATTGCGAAAACGCCGAAAGGGGATTTTGTGCGGTGTGGTGGTTGGGGTATCGAATTATCGGACGAAGGCAGTGGCGCGTGGATTGGTCGGGAAGGCTTAACTGCGATGGCACGTGCTTTCGACGGACGCGGCAAATGGACTGCCTTTGCCGATATGATGATAAAATTCTTTCCTAATATCAACCCCGATGCGCCTCGCAGCTTTGTTTCTGCCTACAACGAGCGTGCTTTTGATTATTCGACCGTTACGCCTTTTGTGATGGAATGCGCTGCAAATGGCGATGAGGTCTGCGTGGAGATTATTGAGCGAGCGTGCAAGAATTTGATTGAAAACGTTGTAACGCTCTACAATACGCACTTTAAGGGCAAAAAGGTCTCTGTTGCGTGTGTTGGTGGAATTATGGAAGCCGATACCATGCTCGCAAAGCTCGTCAAAACAGGACTGAACAAGCACGATGGCATTAAGGTTATTGCGCCGAAAGCTGTTCCGCTCTTTGGTGCTGTGCGCATGGCGCGGGAGCTTGTTGCGAAAGACCAAGAGAATTTTTAACGTGTCGAGCATTATTACGAGACTGTAGAACCCGCTCCACATCGAAGCACAGTTTTGTGCAAGACGTGGAGCGGGTTTTGTTTGTGTTGGGTTTGTTTTCAGGAAAAAGCTACACGAAAACCTACGAAACTGCGTATATTTGCCGCTCATTCCTCCTTTTTCCACATTCGTTTTTCGCTAAAATTTTATGGCTGAACTCAGCACCAAACGTATCTTGGGCACACGCGAAGAAGTGCTTGTTGGCTTGCGTAAGCAGCACGGCGGCTTAATGAAAAAAATCAATACCGAGCGCAAGAAACTCGATACCTTCAAAGAAGATATTCGCACTATCTCTGGCAAGGCGCAAGGCGCGTTGCAGAGGAAATTTCAAGAACTGCGCGAGAAGAAAGATGCCCTGAAAGCGACCTATCAACGCTGTGCAACGTCGAAGGTTTTTACCAAAGCCGAGCGGAAAGATTTTTATTGGATGCAGGAAGAATTAGACGAAGTTGCGGCTGATACCTTTGGTCCCGCCTTCAATATGAGCGAAGAAGACCTTGCAGAAATGGCTCGTCAAGCAGCAGAGGAGCGGCATCGGCAGGGGTTTGATTTTTATGACCAGTTTACACCGCCCGTTCCAGAAGCCGAACAAAAGAGCATTCGTGAGGTGTACAAGCGTTTGGCAGCGAAATTTCATCCCGATAAAGCCTCTGGCAATGCGCCACTGGAGCAGCGTTTTCATACCATCATGCAGCGCATCAATACGTCGTATCAGCGTGGCGACATTGCGGATTTGCTGGCGATAGAATCGGAATACACGGAAATGGCGGATATTCTCGCGCAAGCAGATTCGCCGCTTGTGGATGTTGTTGAGCGAGAAATTGAGCGATTGCGCAACGAAATTGAACTCTGCTCGCTCCAACTCGAACGCCTGAAAACCGAGCGCAAACAACTAGAGCGTAGTCACGACGGCAAGATGATAAAAGATTACAAAAAGGCAGAAAAGCACGGCGTGGATCCGATTCAAGAAATGACCTCCGACCTCGACCGAGCAATTACGGGAATGCAGCAGCAAATCGACCTTTTTGAACGCTTGCTGTCGGGGAAAATCACCAAAGACCAGTTCATCGAAGAATCAAATAAACTGATGCCGATGGATATGGACGATGGATTTGATGGTGGATTTGATGGTGGATTTGATGGTGATTTTAGCCCATTTGCTGATGCGGGTGAAGTTACCGATATGGGCGAAGTTACGCCAGAACAACTCATGGAAATTCTTGCGATGCTCGAAACGCAAGCCGGACCACCTCGCAATCGCCAGTCGAGACGTAGCTCTGCGCCAAAACGCGGTTCGCGGCGATAAGAGCGGGGACAATTTTCTACCAGCATTCACGAATAAAATTTTGTAGAATCACAGGAAAATCATATCTTTGCGATTCTGTACTCGAAATTTTTATAAATTTTTGAGCGAAACACGAGAAAAACGCAAATAAACATCACATTTTTCAATAGTATTACTCAAAACAATGTTTGCAGTTGTAGAAATTGCGGGCTTTCAATACCGCGTTCATCCCACCGAAACCTTGACCGTGCCTCTTATGCAGGCAAAAGTAGGCGAGGAAGTAACATTTTCTAACATCCTTGCTATGGGCGAAGGCGCGAATGTGCGCATTGGTGCGCCCTACGTGCAAGGTAGCGTAACGGCAAAAGTTGTCGCACATGGTCGTGCGGAAACGGTTGTTATTTTCCACAAAAAGCGTCGCAAAGGCTACCGTAAAAGAAACGGTCATCGCCAGCACTATACGCAAATCCAAATCAGCAGCATCGCTTAATCTTAAATTTTAATTTTTAGGCTGTGCTTGAGTACGACGGCTTTACTACTACGATTTTCTCTTTATTTACTTTGATATTGAAAGGACGCGCATCATGGCTCACAAAAAAGGTGCCGGCTCCACGAAAAACGGTCGTGATTCTAATGCCCAACGCTTGGGCGTGAAGAAATTCGGCGGTGAAAGTGTTATCGCTGGCAATATCATTATTCGTCAAAACGGCACTGCTACTCATCCGGGCGTAAACGTTGGTGTTGGCAAAGACTATACACTCTTTGCTCTTTCCAATGGCGTTGTGGAATTTAGCCGCAAACGTGATGGCAAGCGGATTGTATCGGTTGTTGCAGAAGCATAAATCTTCTGTTGGCGGCAAAGATAGAAATTCAAAAAAAAGCGTTGTTTGCTCTTGTTGAAGAGCCGACAACGCTTTTTTTGGTAATAGAGCAAAACATTGCTCTGAACTCATAGTTTCTGATACAATGCCTGACAGCCTTACAACAGCTGATTGGTCTCTACATACCGCTCGCCATCCCATTGGTAGAGAGTTTTTGTGCGTTGGGTTTCCGCTTGTTTGTCTCCTTCTAAGGTGCTTTTGCGGGTAACAGTGCGAGCTACCAGAAGAGAATACAGCTCCTTGCCCCATGTATTCATTGTTTCGAGCGTGGCTGTGTCATCGGTGATATTTTCAAATTCTTCACTGCCAACCGCATTGTTTTTAATGATGTTGGAAGTTGCCAACTCAAAGAGCGGAATCATGGTGTCATGGTGTATGCGGAAGAGCGAAAGCATTGTGCTTTGCTGTGTGTGCTGGGCATCGGATTGATTCACTTTCCATTCCACTGCTAAGGCAAATTCATTCTCAGCAATACGATATTTTTGGTTTGTTACTGATTTCAAATCAACATCTTCAAAGTCGGGATTGTAGCTCAGATGAGCAATGACGGGCTGCACATTTCCTTCACGAAACGTAAAAATATCAAGCGAGCAGTTACCATCATTATTTTCACCGCCAACTGTTTTGACAATGGCAATATATTTCGGAGATTCGTTGGGAGTTGCTTCATTGCCAAGAGGCTCCACGAGCATATCTTTAATCGTCAGCGTTGAGCTTGCGTCTGGCTTCAGATGCTGTGTGTAGAGCGTTCGCACGAGTTCTTGCACAGGAAATTTTCCGCAAAACTTTTCAGGAAATGGTTTTTTCGGTGCAATGATAACAGTCGCTTCGTATATGGTGAGCGTATTCGAGGCAGCGTTTGTTTTCGTCTCGGCAATAGCATTTGTAGTACTTGCTGCGCCGTCCTGTGGGGTGTTTGTCTGTGTTGTTACGCTTTGCTGTTCGGTTTGGGCGGTCTGCTTTTGCGTATCGGAGCAGGAGGGAAGTGATATTGCGCAAAATGATGCTGCGCCGAGTATTACGAATCCTCGTATTAATGCCCCTGGTGTGTTATTCGATGTTTTCATGACATTTGATATGGTAAGTAGTTTTCCACACTAGCGGCTATCAAAGCAGCGTAGAGAGTAGAAAAAATAGAAGTATCACCTAGCACAGCTTAACAGAGATTGAATCGAAGAAACGCTAAAGAGCAAATATACACATTTGTTATCAGAGCAAAAAGAGACATTAACACATATACAAATAAATTTTCACAATAATTTTCCCCAATAAGTCTGGGCACACTGCTATATGACTTTTGGTCATAGAAAGAAATGACAACAATTCCTTGTGCAAGCGTCTTCAAAGTGCTATATTTGCCCTAGTAAAAGTTTTCTTTTTCGTTGGTTGGTTTGATTCTTTTTTGTATGAAACGCTTTCGTGAAATATTTATTGTGTCCATTCTCACTGCGCTGCTTGCCACATTCTTGCCGATGAGTGCTTTGGCGCAGGCTGTTATGGAGAGCTTTGTCGCTCGCTCGGATGGGCGTTCGGTTACGCTGGAATGGCGCACATCCAAAGAAACAGATATTGCGGTGTACGAAATTGAGCGTTCCCCCGTCAATCAAAATGATTTTAAGAAAATTGGTTCTCTTCCAGCGCGGAACGCACCGCAGTCCTATCGCTTTGTGGACGAGAGTGCGCTTGCATCTGTCAGTGGTGGTAGCGGTAATGGTGCAACGGCACACGGCGGTGCGGTGTATATCTATCGCTTGAAAATTATTGATGTGGCAGACAAAGCAAGCTATTCTAATACCATCTCTGTTACACATACAATCAGTTCTGTGCGCCGGACGTGGGGAATGATAAAAGAAATGTTTCGCTGATACATACCAAGCATAATGATAACTACTACGGTACAAAATTCTGGTGTAAAAAATCTCATAAACCGCATGAATACTTGTTCATGCGGTTTTTTTATCAGTATCCTGTTGTGTGCGATGCTGCTAGGCATCGCTTTTGGATATTCCGCAGTTGCCCAAGAATCGTCGGCAGTACCGTCGCCTTCTTGCAAGCACGTCGAACACGCATTACATCAAGCAGAAACCCTGCTCCAGCGTCTGGGCAAGTCTTCCTCACGCGATAGTAGCACCGTGAAGTCTCTCGTACAATATACCCGCACCGCCCATGACTCCGCGCTTGCGTGTAAAAATCACCTGAGCGCAATGATGTTTCTTGCCACGAGCGAAGCCGCAAAAAAGCTCTTTGTTGCAGAAAATATTCTTTTGTTTCGCCTCCACGTCCGCGATGTGCAGCTCTTCCTTGCAGAAGCCCGTAAATACTGGGCTGCACACGATTCACCCAAGAGCAATATACGAGAGTAAAACCTTGAACGGATTTCCCGCTTTTTTTGTTGTGTATCGTTGTGCCACGTGTTATCATTGTAAGCGATAAAAAGTAAGTGATAGGTAGTGATAAAAGCACGGTCGGTTGTTGGATATGGTGCTGACAAGTCGCTCTACACGATATTTTTCCTACAACACCCCGTGTTGTGTTCAACAATTCTTTCCTTCATTTTCTCCTATTTTCTCTCGGATGTTTGCCGAGATGTTGCAGAAAGAAACCACTATGAGTACATCCAATTTTGAGGACGATTTCGAGTCTGGCGAATCATTGCCAGAATGGAATAAGAAGGAAATGGACGAGCAAATACGCCGTTTCCGCGAAGCTGCCAAGCGTGGTGAAGCAAAATCACACGTTCCAAGTATGAATGTTTTAGAGGAATTGGTGCTGTACTGCATTGAAACAGATAAATTCGACGATGCACTACACTTCTGCAACCAACTTCTTGAGATGGTGCCGTATTCTGGCGATGCGTGGCAAAAAAAAGGTATTATTTTGAGCGCACAGGGCGATTTCGCGGGCGCACTCACCGCGCTCGACCACGCATTAACGCTGCATCCCTTTGATTCGGAAACCTTACTCAATCGTGCCTGGGCGTTAGACGGTCTGCACCGCTACGACGAGGCAATGACTATTGTTGAGCAGCTTTTATCGCTTGACAGCAGTAATGAAGAAGCACTTTTCATGAAAGCTACGCTCTATCAGCGTAGCGAGCAGTACCGCGAGGCAATTAAAATTTTCCGCTACTTGCTCCATTCCGAAGAATTAGCAACCGATGTCTGGTACGAACTCGGCTACTGCTACGACTTTATTGATGAACCAGACCTGGCGATTCAAGCGTATCAAAAACATATCGACGAACAGCCCTACAACTACAATGCGTGGTATAACTGCGGTGTTGTATGCAGCAAGGGCGAGCGATATTATGCAGCGATTGAATACTACGATATGGCACTGGCGATTAAGGAAGATTTTGGTGCCGCATGGTACAATCGCGGCAATGCCTACGCTTCGCTCCATCGCTTGATAGAAGCCGTCGAAAGCTATGAAGAAGCATTAAAGCACGACCCCAACGACACCGCAACGCTCTACAACCTCGGCAATGCCTATCAGGAAATGGGCGACTTCCGCAAAGCGATTGAACAATACACAAAAGCTATCAATATCCTTCCGACTTACGAAGAGGCGTTTTTTGCTCGCGGAAGCTGCTACGATGCAATGGAGCAATACCACAGCGCATTAGCCGATTACGAGCGAGCATTAAAACAAAACCCCAATGTTGCCGAAGTTTGGTATGCCGCCGCCGATATTTTGTACAATACCGACCGCTTAGAGCAATCGCTCGAATACTACTCCCATGTGCTGCGCCTCACTCCCACAGACCACGAATGCTGGTTCGATTACGCCGATACTGCGCTTCAATTAGAAATGGTGGATATTGCAGCCGACGCACTGAGAAAGTGTATCAGCATTGCGCCAGACTGGCACGAATCCTACTACGCTCTGGCAAAAATTTTTGCCGCCGCCGACGACCTTGAACAAGCCGTTGCAATGCTGCTTAAAGTGTTTGAGCGGAATAAAGAGCTACGATACGAATACAAACCAGAATTTGCCATGTTTCTCAGTGCGGACAAGTTAGACCGCCTCGTGCAAGCAGTACAGCAACAGGAAACAGAAAAGATACAAGGATGATATCCACATAACGCATAATCATAATAAAGTCCAGAAGCCGCATCACAACTTATTTTCAAGCAATTTTCAGGAGACCACAGACCATGAGCAATCGCGTAGAACAACTGAAACAACTTCGTGCAGAATCCTTGCTGGGCGGCGGCAGAGACCGCCTTGAGCAACAACACAAACGCGGCAAACTCACCGCTCGTGAGCGTTTGGACGTGTTGCTGGATGAAGGCTCTTTTCAGGAAATTGACGCATTTGCGCGGCATCGTTCCACAAATTTTGGTCTGGAGAAACAGCGTCCGCTCGGCGACGGCGTAATTACTGGGACTGGCACGATTGAAGGGCGCATCGTCTGTGTGTTCTCGCAAGATTTTACTGTTTTTGGTGGCTCGCTTTCGGAAGTGTATGCTGAGAAAATTGTGAAAATCATGGATTTGGCAATGAAGATTGGTGCGCCCGTGATTGGTCTGAACGACTCCGGCGGCGCACGCATTCAAGAAGGCGTGTCCTCGCTTGGCGGCTATGCCGATATTTTCTTGCGTAATACCCTTGCAAGCGGCGTGATTCCTCAGATTTCCGTGATTTTGGGTCCATGCGCGGGCGGTGCGGTTTATTCGCCCGCCATCACCGATTTTATCTTCATGGTGCGTGGCATTTCCTATATGTTCGTTACGGGTCCAAACGTCGTGAAAACCGTTACGCATGAAGAAGTTACCTTTGATGAACTGGGCGGTGCAGATGCTCATGCTGGCAAGTCTGGCGTGGCGCATTTTGCCTACGATACCGAGATTGAATGCCTCATGGAAGTGCGAAAAATGATGAGCTTCCTTCCCTCGAACAACCGCGACCGCTTGCCGCTCAAGCCCACCAAAGACGACCCCAAGCGGCTTTGCTACAAGCTCGACACGATTGTCCCCGATAATCCAAACAAACCCTACGACATCAAAGACGTTATCCGCGACGTGGTGGACGAAGGTGATTTCTTTGAAGTTCATGCAGACTTTGCACCAAACCTCGTTGTTGGCTATGCTACGCTGGACGGCAAGCCGATTGGCATTGTCGCAAATCAGCCTGCGGTGATGGCGGGCGTTCTCGACCTCGCCAGCAGCGTCAAGGGCGGACGTTTTGTGCGCTTTTGCGATGCGTTCAATATCCCGCTTGTGGTTTTTGAAGATGTTCCAGGATTTTTGCCCGGCACCGACCAAGAGTGGCGCGGCATCATTCGTCATGGTGCGAAGCTGCTTTACGCTTTTTGCGAAGCCACGGTGCCGAAAGTTACGGTCATTACGCGCAAGGCATATGGCGGCGCATATGACGTGATGAACTCCAAGCACATTCGCGGCGATTTTAATTTTGCCTGGCCCACCGCCGAAATTGCAGTCATGGGCGCGAAAGGCGCAACGGAAATTTTGTATGCAAAAGAAGCGCAAAAAACACCCGAAAGCGAGCGTGCTGCCTTGCTTGCAAAGCTCGAAGCCGAATACAACGAAAAATTCTGTAATCCCTACGAAGCAGCCGAGCGCGGCTTCATTGACGATGTGATTTTGCCCCACGACACGCGCCGCCGCCTCATTCACGCACTCAAAATCCTCGAAACAAAAGTAGATACAAACCCGAAGAAAAAACACGGAAATATTCCGTTGTAACGATTGTGTGAGATACTTCATACAAATCAGCCTTCAGTGGCACGGGCATTCTTGCCCGTGTTTATCGCTTGAATACAGCACAAACACTCACAGACAAGCTGAGGGAAGCCCTCAGGTCTGTGCCACTATCTGGTGCCTTTAAAAACAAAGCTAGAATAGCACATAAAGTATCAGCCAGACCGCATCAACGCTATGATTCAGCCTATCAATCCCGATCATCTTTCCAATACTCCACCCACAGAGCTTGTCGGCGAAGCGCGTCCTGCGGCAGCACCCCTGCGCGACGAACGCATCACACGGCGCATGAATGCGAAGGTGAAACTTGTTTTTTTGATGTTTCTCGCAGGCTTTTTGATGGTCATTGCCAAGCTCTTTTTAATGCAAGTGCTGCACAGCGATTTTTTCCAAAATTTATCGCGCAAGCAGTACGAATCAAGAGTAGAACTCCCTGCCGAGCGTGGTAAAATCTTCGACCGCCGCCGCCGACTCATCGCAACAACCGTCGAAAAATACTCTATCGCCGTGGACCCAAAAATGCTTGGCGACACACTCTTTATTTGCAAATGCTTGGCAAGCGTAACGGGAAAGCCGCATGAAATCTATCTCAGTAAAATTCGTGCCTCCAAGCAATCGCGCTTTGTTTGGCTAGAACGCGCTATTGATGCGCCCTCGAGCGTTTTGGGAACAGTGCTTGATTCCCTCGAAGCGAGCGGGCTTATCAAAATCCGCGAGCCACGCCGCAGTTTTGCCTACGGCTCGCTTGCCGCACAAACACTGGGCTTCACCGATACCGACAATCAAGGTGCAAGCGGTTTGGAAATGGGCTGGGACAGTGTTCTTGCTGGAAAAACAGGCTATATCTATCTCCAACGCGACGGACGCGGCAGAAAACGCCCTATTCCTGACTCGCCCACATTGCAGCCGCAAGTGGGATATTCGCTCGTCTTGACGCTGGATATGGATATGCAAACTATCGTGGAAAATGAGCTCAAGCAAGGCGTGGACATGGCAGAGGCGGAATCTGGCTCGGTTGTGGCAATGAATCCAAGAACCGGAGAAATCCTTGCCATTGCGACCTATCCAACCTTCAATCCCAATAATCTTGCCGACGCAAGCCCAGGCTTGACGCGGAGTTCCTGCTTTACCGACACCTACGAACCCGGCTCTACCTTCAAGCTCGTAACGAGTGCTGCGCTCTTGGAAGAAAAAATCGTAACGCCAAGCACCACCGTAACCGGCGCAGAGACCATTACCGGACGCGACGGCGTTGTGGTTGTGCGCGACGAACATCCCGTTGGAACGGTGCCATTTTCCAAGGCATTAGAGCAATCAAGCAACGTTGTGATGGCAACAATGGCGCAGAAGATTTCCAGCCCAAAATTTTACAAATACGTCCGCGACTTTGGTTTTGGTATTTTTACAGGAATTGACGTGCCGGGCGAAGTGCGCGGAACGGTCAAGAAGCCGCATGAATTCAACTCCACAACGAAAACCTACATGGCATATGGCTACGAGCTTTCTTCGACGGTCGTGCAGCTTGCTGGTGCGTATTCAACGATTGCCAACGGCGGCGTGATGATGAAGCCATTTCTGGTGCAAGGAATCATCAATGCTGAAGGCGACGAAGTACAGCGTTTTGAGCCGCAGCGCGTCCGTCGCGTCGTTTCCGAAGCAACCGCCACAGCACTCACGCAAATGCTTGTTGGCGTTATTGAGCGCGGAACTGGCTCGAATGCTCGCATTCCGGGCTTGGCAATCGCAGGAAAAACAGGAACATCGCAGCAATACAGCGAAGGCAAATACAACAAACGCGATTACAATGGTTCATTTGCGGGCTTTTTTCCTGCTGGTGCGCCAGAAATCACGCTGGTTGTGCGCTTGAACAAGCCGCGCAAAGGCTATTATGGTCGGGAAGTTGCCGCGCCAATTTTTCAGCGTATCGCACAAAAGCTCGTGTCGTCGGGATTAGTGGCGAATGGTTCACAAACAAACTCCGCCAACGGCACGGATTCTAGCTCCGCGCAAGCACCAATCATTGAAGTGCCAGATTTACGCGGTTTAGCGTGGGAAGATGCGCAGGAAATCGCGCAAGAACTGGGCTTGAAACTGAAAATTATCCCTGCAAATACCCGCGCAAGCGGCATTGTGAAAGAACAACTTACCAAAGCAGGGGCAGTTGTGCGGGCAAATGCAGAAATCAGCGTTCAGCTTCTTCAGCCTGATTTTGCTGCCGAGCGCGTAACAGCAAAAACACTCCCGAATGTGCGCGGAATGAGTGTTCGTCGTGCTTTGACGCTCCTCCATGCTGCTGGCGTAAAAACGAAAGTCGTCGGCGAAGGCGGCATTGTTACGCGGCAAGAATTCCGCGATGGCAAGGAGCCGCTCTGCATCATTGACTGCGGGAAAGAATAAGACTAGTACATTGTTTAGTTAATTTTTATAGTTTCATTTTGTTATGACGTTGCTGTACGTGTCGCAGTTGTAGTCCACCTCTGAGGTGGACTACAACTCTAGCTATAAAATTCTCTTAAACAATGTGCTAGTACTCTATCAAATGAGTTTTAAGAAAAGCAGACAAGAGTGTCTGCTCTACCGAAGCCAGTATTGACGGTGGCGCAGACACTCTTGTCTGCGCCACGAGACGCTAAAAACTTGTTTGACGGACTACGAGGACTTTCGCACACCTCACAGGCAAGAATGCCTGTGCCACTACAAAACTGATAGATACTGGCTTTGGTGGCACAGACATTCCTGTCTGTGAGCTTCAAAAGCACATTGTGCAAAAGTCCTAAAGACAAAGAATAAGACGTGGTGCAATGTTCAAGCACAATATTCTGTCTGCTGCCACGCAATTTCCCCTAAAAATTCCGCCCACCACTCAAATTCAAGCGAATATCCACCCCAAATTGTATGCCATTGCTGCCGGGCGTTGCCGCGCCTTCGGCTAAATTGCCGTCGTAGCTGAGAAAAGCTCGTGCCGTGAACTGCTTGCTGAAGGTGTACCGTGCGCTGACTTCCGCCGTGATTTTTGTTGTGCCGTCAATGACGCGGCTGGGAGTCGTCCCGCGTGGGATAACGTCCAGCGCGAGCGTCGTGCGGCGAAGATAGCTGAACTGCAAGCCGTATTCAATATCGTTTTCGACATTTACCTCCGAACCCAGCATTTTCAAGAGTTCCAAGCCCGGAATCTTCGGGAGCTTGAATCCACGCCGTGTGTACGTGCCTTGAATGGTGATGTTGTTCGTTTGTTCCTGCGTCATTACCGTCGGTTGCGACGACCGCATACCGTATTGCGCCTTGTTGTCGTAGCGGAGAGAGCCGCCCAAAAGCCCTTCGGCAAATTTATCGTCGAACTGCACATTGATTGCCAAAAGCGGCTCGAAGGAAACTGTCACGCTTTGCATATCGAACACGCGATTGCCGCCCCGCGTTACGCGCTCGGTGGAGGAATACCGCGCCACGTACTTGTGTTCGAGTGTGCCAGAGCGGAGAATGCCTTTCAACGGCTCAAATTGGTCGAGCGCGTTCCAGCGAAATGTCCAGTTTATCGCAAGTGGCACGTAGAATTTCCGCGCTTGACGTGCGGTGTCGGATTCATTGAACCCAGCAGAAGCATCTAAACCGTCAAAGAAAGCATCGTTAATATCCCTGATTGCGCCTTGTCGCCGCCCTGTTGTGTCTTTGCTTGGGCGCAAGGAAGGAATATTCCGCAAGGTTTGATACTGATTAAACAAGCTCGTTACCCGCTCAGGTGAATTGAAAAACGGAATGCTCAAGATGCTACGGTCGAAGGTGTAAAATTCCGTCGCATTGGCGGGCAACGAAACAATTCGTCCGTTCTCGCGCATATAGCCTGTTCCGTCGGTCAGCATGGTTTTCATAACGCGGTATTCGTTGCGTGCGCCAGAGGAAATTTCCAAGAGCGCTCCTTGCCAGAGTTCGCGCTGCATTCGCAGGTCGAGCGTGGTATTTTGCCGGAAAGCATCCAGCACGGCGGCGTTTGTGGGTCGTATGCCGCCGAGAACGCCGAAGACGGAATCGCCCCGCGAAAAGAGATTGAACAAATTCTTGAGTTGCAAGTATTGATGCGGTTCGCGGACAAGCCCCAGTTGATACGCCATGCTCGGACCGTACATCTGCAAACTATCTGTTCCCAAGAATGGAATACCCGCAATGCCCGATGCGAAGCCCGTCCCACCAAAGCGATTGCCCAGAATACCGCTATTATTCGCGGTGCTGGTTTGTTGGAGATTAAAACTAATCTGCTCGAAGTCGCACAACGTCCTGACAAAGCGCGTCATTCCTTGCCCAATGGCGTGGAAAAAGACCGAATCAGGGTCGGCAGCGGCTTTGGTGGAATCAATTTTTTGTTGCGTTGGATTCGCGCCCGCGAGCGAAAGTGCCTGCCCAAAGGGGTCGTTCAAATTTGCTCCAAAGGGCGGCGCGGTCGGGCTTTGCGGCTGTTCTGGCGGAAGAATTGTTTTGACCAAATCCTTTAAACGCAGCGACAAACCGCCATTTAATGCGGCTTCTACGCGCGTGGCTTTGTTCAGGGCGTTGTTTTGGGAAACGTCGCCAGAGCCAGAAAAGATGCGCTCCCATGCGTAGTTTGAGGTATAGCGCAAGGTTGGCACAAGGAAACGATTGCCGCCCATAAACGCGGGAAAGCGCGGACGGAAATTCAGTGCAATGTTCTGCGTGTGGCGCATTTCCTCGCCGAGATTGAGCCAGTCAAGCGGGTTTGGTTTTCGGAAATCAAGAATGCGCCGAAAAACTGCGGTGTCCTCGCGCTGCGCTAAAATATCCCTTCCCGTTGTTTCATCCCGTACTATCTGGGTTTCAAAGTTGAGCATCGTGCTGAAAGTGGAAACCGACCAATCCAGCGTGGGATTCAGCAAGCCGTTGTCCTCGAGCTTCCACATCATTTGCATTTGCCGCATCGCGTCGAAATTGCGCACCACGGGGGAATAGATGCTATCCAAGCGTGGTCGCCAAAAAGTTGTTTGCGTCTGCCGCGTCAGGCGGTCGAAAAAGCCTTGCTCATTGATGTACTCCTGAAGCACTACATTGCCCGCCGTATCCCGCCGCATCGTCGCCAAGCCGCGCAACGCCTCACCAACACGGGCGCGGTTCATTTCGATATTCAGCGAAATATTGCTTGGCAAGACGTACAGCGTCCAATCTTTCAAGAAATCAAGTGCGGGAATGCTGTCCGTCCAGCCAAAGGGACGAATGGGAATTTGCGCAAAGTTGCGGACGTACTGCGTTTGCCCGCGCCAGTTGAAGCCTTCGCGTATCAGCACAACGGGCGAGCTTTCTCGGCGCCGCGTGTAGGAGAAATTGTGCGTGAGTTGGTTGAAGAAATCGGTGAAGAAGAAAAATTGTATCGGCACATTCAGCCGTACACCTTGCATTGCGAACTGCTCTTCAAAAACTTCGGTGTTGGCGGCTTGTTTTAAAAATTGCTGGTAGCCCGTTTTCTGTGCGTCCGTCTGATTGCGCTCTCGCAAGGATTCACTTTCAGCGAATTTCGACACGATAATATCATTTTGCGGCAAAAAGCGCGGACTATCAAGACTGTAGGTGTAGGTGTGCGTGATGGGCAAACTCGACCCCGCCCAGTCGGCAGGCAGGAAACGGTCCAGCGTGAATTGCGAACTCACGTTGATGCTCGTCCGCGCATTCCGATTGCCAAAGCGTTCTTCCAATCGGTGAAAATAGGGCTGGGTAATGTTGACCGTTCCCGTCACGCTGCCGATGTCGGCAAATTTCGCTGTGACATTGCCCACTGCCGCAAAACTTTCTAGGCGAAACGCAGAAGCATCAATATCGGGGTCAATCGCCCGCAACTCATTTGCCCAGAGCTTGACTTCACTGAGATTCGCACTGCCGTTGTTGCGAAGACCAATAGCGACGTACTGCAAGCGCGTGAGCGTCGGCGAGCCGCGAATAATAGACTCCGCTTGCGTGCTGGGGTCGATTGATGAAAACGAGCCGCCGCGCCGCAAGAGAGAATCAACGCCGCGTCCACCTTTGAGAGCACTCAGCACTGCAAGGTCGATGTCTGCTTGCTGCCAGCCTTTGCGCAAGGGGATATTGTATTCGTAGTAGTTGAGCGTATCGACACCAAAGCGCAAGACGGCAAGAATACCATTGCGCCCTTGATTGACAACGGGATCGCCATTGAGAACAGCACTTGCGCTCACGGAATCTCCTAAGCGCACAAATTCGGTATTTTGCATCGCACCAACATTATCCGCGCTGCCCTTGCCATGAAAAAACATACGCAAGCGACGATAGAAAAATATATCGAAAGGACGGAAGAATCGCGCCACGAGATGCTCCTGACGAGGCTGCAAGCCCTGCGAAGTAATAGCGAGTGCTTGCTCGTTCATGGCAATACGCAAGTTCGGGTCGGGGTTGCCGAGCTGCGTTTGGCGTTGTACGCCCGGCGGGCTGGTGTAAAATTCTGGCTGACCGCTATTGTCCTCCACGCCCACAAATCCTACTTGCAAGCGATTATCCACCTCGCGTGTGCCGGGCAGAAGCGCGGGCTGGCGTATCCACTGCGAGCCGACAAACCGCCAATCAGCAATGCGAGCGCGAATCTTCCCACCCACCCAGAACACCCGTGCATACTGGATGTTCGTAAAAAGCGGATTCCCCACCCGCGTAAATCCTTGACGAATCGGGATGCGATAGGTGATGTATTGCAAGGAATTATCCGCTCTGCTGATAACGCGATTCACAATTTGCGGGTCAGTTCCCGTGCGCTCAGTGGAGAGATTCACCTCGTAGCGGAAAAAGGCATCCGAGCGCATGAGCGTTTGCCCGTTGTTGTTGTTCAAAATTTCGGTATCGGGGAATTTCCCTGCATCGCTGACGGTGTTGCCTTCCACGCCGTTGTAGCGCACGAAATCGGAATCGCGCTGGAATTGAAACTGCGTGTTTGCATCGGCAAAAAAGAAATCATCGCGCGAGGGGTCTATTTCATTGCGAATGATGGAATCGCGGTTGTTCAAGGCGACTGCTTTATTGCGCACCGAGTTGTAGAGCGTGTCCCAGCGCACGGCGTTGGGATTGAAGAGCGTTGGTATAACCGTCGCAGCAGTGATGCGCGTTACGGATGTTACGGGAATACGAGCAGTCGAATCACGCAAATTCAGGCGTTCCAAGCTGCTCGGAATACCATCCAAACCATAATCTTCCTTCGCTTCGGAGGCAGTAATCATGCCGTTGATGGTCGGCGACCACGGCAAAATACCGTCTTCGGTGTCAAGATTTCCGTTTGGAATCATATCCTCGCTAATTTGCCCCAAGTCAATAAACATCCGTGCTTTGGGTCTCTTTTTATTGGTGCTGTCGGTAATAATTTCCGATTCGCCTTCAATAACTTTCATCACAACTTCGATATATTCTACGTTGTCGTTGTCGAAGTTGTTGTTGAAGGGCGAGAGAAGGCGCATGAAACCGCCCCAGATATGATTTCTCGTGGAATCTTCGGCAAGGAATTTAGAAGGATTCCGTGTGCGGTCAATGTGAAAGGCTGCCAGTGCAATATCACGGCTGGTTGTAGCAGTGGTAAGTGCTGGAAGCCCAACGGAACGGCGATAGTTGTCAATCGCTGCTGCACGAGCCATTGCATTCGTAGTAACAAGACTTTCGCAGTACGGCAGATTTGCTGGCGCGAGGTACGTCAAACTATCCCGAAAATTCTCATTCGGATTGTAAATGCCGCGCTGTTTGGGGTCGAAGGCAATTTCAAGTACCTTTTCCGCACCATTTGCCAGTGCGCCACCGCGAATAACGGAGCGGTTTGGCGCGATATTTTCAATCGGCTCGGTGCCACCAAAAAACTGAAACCAGTTCAAATTGCCGCGATACCGCGCCACTTCTTGCGGGTTGCGTCCCCACGTGGTAGGGAAAATACTACCTGTCGTATCGGTTGGCGGCGAGGCAAATCGCCACTGGGAATCTTGCCGCCCCAGCGAGAAATTACGCTGTGCGCCCTCGAAGTCGTCGATGTACACGGCGGGTTTGCCTTTGTCGGAAACCACGTCGGAGGCGCGGCGGTTCGGCGTTGGGAGCATAAACGCAATTTCGCCGCTTCCGGTGATGCTGGACGGTGCTTTGGTGTCGTAAAAGGGCAGCCAATCAAGGAATTTCGTTATCCAGTCCGCATTCCACGCAAACTTTGCATCCGCGCCAATCATGGTGTTGTCCATCGGCTCTTCGCCTAAGCGAATGCGCTCGGTCATGACTTGTTGGTTGTAGTTCATGACCGTAATTCCGAAGTCCGCCGTAATGTCGCGCGAGCGCAGAATGGGCTTGGTATCAAGGTCAATGCGGAGTCCCATCATTTGCTTGTTCGCCATTTGGAACACGTCGTTTTGCTCGTATTCGATTTCCAAATTCGCGCCCACCGCCAGCGCATTGGGATTGATAATTTCCACCACGCCCGTAAAGTATTCGATGCGGTAATCGGTGTATTCTTCCAATACTTTGCTATTCAACAACACTTTCACGCTGCCGGGCGCGAGATTGAAGGCATTCGGAATCTGAATGCGATTGCCCGAACTGCCCGCCACTTCGCCCGAAATAATGAAGCGGTCGCGGGAAATATCGGTTTTGGCGGCATCGCGCGTGGTGTCATAGACCATCGAATAAATGAGCGAGTCGGGACTGAGAGAAATGCTATTGTCTCGAAAATACTGCTGCAAGCCCTCGCGGAACGGCTCTAAGCTCGGAAAGACCAGCTCGCCGCGCTGCGCATTGAAAATGTAATCTAAGTGCAAATCCATCAAACCATCGGCGGGACCAGAACCTTTGTTGTTCACCTTGTCCACACCAAAGACCGTTACGAGCTTCGCGGGCGAGCGAAACTGCGCCGGCAAGCTCTGAAGCGAGTCATTGCCAATGGGATTCATATAGACAATATCCAGCCTCGTATTTTCTGGCTTCACCTGCTGTACGCCGAGTTGATACACGTTCATCATTTGGCGTTGCCAGAGCGCACTAAAGGCGGGCTGCATATTCGGGCGATAGACCATTTGCAAGCGCAAAAGCGAATCCGTCGAGCGTGCCGACGGCTGGGGCGTGTTTGCATTTGTGCTGTCTTGTGTGCGGTTGCGGGAAAGATTCACATTGCGAACAAAGGTGCCGTAGGTAATATCGTCGTCGTCGTCCAAGCGGTCGCCTTCCACGCGGTAGGCAATGCCGTAGGTGTTGGTTTGGCGCAAATTGAAAATGATGAGCCGCCCCAAGTTTTGGTCGTAGAAATAGCGCGATTCGGGCAAGCGCACAAACCGCCCACGCTCAAGCGAACCCACGACATTCGGAAAATTCGGCGTATCGGCATATTTTTCAGGCGGATAAGCGGTATTTGGACCAATCACGGAATCAATGCTTGCAACAACGACCGCCTCCGCCGCTTCCTGCACACGCGGGTCGGGAGTGCTTTCCCAGACTTCAATTTCCTTGACGCGCATTCTTGTTGCTAGGTCCGACGTTGGCGGTGCGGGCGCACTGCGCGTGTATTGCCTCCAAACCTCGCGGTGCCGAGCGTTGATGAAAAAATTATTGTTTGCGTAGTCGTAGGCGCGAAGCTGCACGGGCTGGCGCACTGCACCTGCCTTCACGCTCGCAACCTTGCGCTGTCCACGCTTTTGCGCGAACAAGAGTTTCACGAAAACAGGACCAAACTGCAAGTCCGTCCGCACACCAAAGAGAGCTTGCGACCCCGCAATGAAGGTCGAAGGCGAGTTCAAGGTAACGTTTCCTACCTCAATGCGGCGGAAAATCTCGTCTGGTTCGCCGTCGTAGGCAAAGCGCAGAAGGTTGTCGAACTCGAACTGGCGTTGGGTGTTGTTGTCGAGATTGATGCTGAATTTATCACCCAAACTCGCGGAGATATTGCTTTGCCAGCTTTGATTGAAGAGCGGCGAGGGCTGTATTTGACCATTTGCCGAGGGCGTGATATTATTGGCAATATTCAGCGCAAGCCCCAAGCGGATATTGCCCTCAATGTTCGCATTTAAGCGGAGTTCAGGCTTTCCGAAAATGGTGGTGAGAGGATTGCTGGGGAAGGGAATAGAAACATTCGAGGACTGCATGAGAATACTGGCAAGCTCTGCCTGAAGCGGCTTGCGGAAAGCGTAAAAGTGCATGATGGAATCCTGCACACCGCGCCGCAAATGCTCGTTCCGCGCCGAGACGTACTCATCCAGCGTGTAGGTCTGCCCGCCCGTGCGGAGGCTCGTTCCCGAAAGCGATTCTTGGATGCGCATGGATGCCGCATCGGTCGCGGGATTGCCCGTACTTTTGCGAACAGACTGCGCTGCCGTGCTATTGCTATTACCATTTTGAGCGGAAGAGGAATGTTGCTCCAACATCGCTTGAAAGCTATATCCTTGCGAAGAATTGTAGGGAATACCCTCTACGCCGCTTCCACTGCGCCCGCCGAGCGCGTCGCTGCGCCTGACACCAAGCGAATCGGCAATGCGAGCAATATCCACAAACGGCTCGGAGAGAAGCGGGATATTTGCTGCGTTGATGGTGTTGAGCGTGGCGTTGGTTGCGGAGAGAGCATTTGCGTTGGTCGCGGTGCGGGAAGCCGTTGTCGAGCTTGCAAGGAGGCTGTTGGCGTTGGTTGTGCGCACGGTGGCTTCGGTTGGGAAGTTCATCGTGAAGGCATTCAAAAAAGGAAACTCAAACCATGCGGAGGATTCCAGCAAATAGGGAGATTCAAGGAAATATGCGGTTTCTAAAAAAGAAAGTTCCAACGGAGCTATTTCTAGTGAAATAACTTCCAACGAGGCAGCTTCGAGCGCAGCAGGGGCAAAAAAACAGCACAATACGAGCAACACGCCCCGTACCGACGCTGCAAGCATTTGGCGATATGCGGAAAAAGGAGTACGATGAAACAAAACACTGTTCAATGCACGAAAAAGCAAGAATTGATGCGGGATATAACGCATTTGGTTATCGGATAGTTGAACAAAAAAGCTCTGCAATGTAACCAATAGCAATTTCAAGAAAACTGCGACAAGAGAACCGCGAGCTGTACAACGCTGTTTTTATGGGCAGAAGTTGTATCGTATCGTTTATCAGATAAGCAAAGCCTTTGAAGAGGTGAAACAAACAAATCACAAGCGAGGAGCAAATTTACGAGAACAAATTGTTTTTTGGAATATTTTTTTTATTACGATTCTATCTCTGCGATATTTTGCTCTGTTCGCGCTCGGCAAATCTAGCCATACTGCGGTAAAAGCGGGTGGTTTGGAATGGTCATGAGTGCATTGGTCATTGGTGGTGAGATGATAGACAGCGAGGGCGTTTCCTCTCTTGCGCTGCTGAGTTTTTGCGAAACTTTATGCTGCCTTTACCGTCATTTTTCAGGTCTCTCTGCGCATTCATGCCAGCAGAAACATGAATATACTAAAAATGGGTAAAAATTGCATATCAAAAAGTGAAGGCGTTGAGATGTAGTCCACCTCAAAGGTGGACTACATCTGCAGCAATAAACCTTTTTCAGTATAGTTCCACCATTTACACCATTTTCACAAGAAAAGCAATGCTCAAACACAACCACCTTTCCCCACGCGCATTCGCGCTCACCGTTGGCATCACAATTTTGTTCATGGCTGCTGGAGGCGGCTTCAGCTATGGTTTTGTGCTGAATTCAATCCTTATTCCCAATGACGCTACGGCAACATTTGCCAAGCTCCAAAGCGCACCAATGCTCTTTCGGGCGGGTATTCTCAGCTTTCTTGGCGTGATTATGTGCGATATTCTTTGCGCATGGGGTTTGTACCATCTTTTGCGTGGCGCAAACGAAGCACTGGCGCAGCTTGCGGCATGGTTTCGTGTGGCATTTGCGGCGGCGTTTGCGGCACTTCTTTCATTTCTCGTGAGTGTTCTACCGTTGTCTCAGAATGCTTCTCATGCAGTGCAGATTCATCAGCTTCTCACAACCTTCAATAACGCATGGTCACTGGCGTTGGTGCTGTTTGGCATACACTTATTGTTGGTTGGATATATTGTTGCAACGAGCGGAGAAGTCCCGAAAATACTGGGATTTCTGGCAATGTTTGCCGCGCTGTGCTATATCGGCACAAGCGTTGCTGCGCTCGTTATTCCGCAGTATGCACTCTACAAACCCAGTGTTGAAGCGGTCTTGAGCTTGCCGATGGCGTTGGGGGAGCTTTCGCTGGGGCTGTGGTATTTGCTCAAAGGCGGTAAAGCGAAAAAATAAGGTAACTGGTCAGGTTTTTAAACGTAGATTTCCATGATGAAGAAGATTTTAGAGTGGACGATTACATCTTTTTTTGGTAGTGTCGAAAATTAGTTGCTGCTCATTACCCAGTTACAGTACACATACTGAAGCAATAATTAAACAATAGCAACCAATTTCTCACTGCCACTGCACCTGAATCCAAATATTCGTATTTCGCCCTTTGTCGTCGCTGCAAGAAATTTTATTTACACCGCGCTCTGGCACGAAAAATAAGCGTTCATGAGGTGTTGCGGTGCGATAAAATTTATCATTCACAAACCAATAGACCGTGCGAACATCGTTTGCGACCGAGCAAGTGAGCATCAAACCCCCTTCATTGCTGGTGTTGTTGGAAATTACCGTAGGCTTGTCACAAATATATTCTTTGCCGTCCGAGAGCGAAGTAATGACGGGCGCAGTGCCTTGAAATGCCCGCGAACACTTGGGATTATGCTCTGGAATACGCTCAAAGACTTGATTCTGCGCGGCATACAGGCTCAGTATCTCTGGTGGAAAATTTGGATAGAGCTTCGTTTTGTAGCCCGTTTGCGGCAAACATTCGGTGCAGTAGGAAACGCGCTCATCGGCAGAAACGAAGACCTCTTTGGCGTGTTGGCACTTCTGGTTCGAGGAAATACGCGGGATGTAGTATTCCGAAATTTGATTTGTGCAAAAATCCTGAGGAATGAAGCCGCTTTCCGAGCAGACTAACCGAAAATCCAGCTCTGGCGGCGGCTGAAACCAATCGTTGGGGGAATTGTAGTCAATCGCATTGAAAATATCGAAGAGGAGCGGCGTAGCCACGTCCGCGCCGACGAGTTCTGGTACGCCCACACCTGAAAAATTTCCCACCCACACCGCCACCGTGTACCGCTTGTTGTAGCCAATGCTCCACGCATCGCGCCGCCCGTAGGATGTGCCTGTTTTCCAGGCAATTTTTGGCAAACGCTGCGTGTTGCTGAATTTATGCGGCACGTCGGGGCGCGTGAGTTGTGTGAGAATTTCGCCAAGCATAAACGTCGCCGAGCGAGACAGAATCTGGGTTTGCGGGGATTGGTCGCTGCTTGTTTTTATTGAAAAAATTCTCCAAAAAAATGCGCTTGTGCTTTGCCAGATTTGCTCGAAAATATTTTCACTCATTTTGCTAGATGGCTCTGCACACAAGAACTGAAGCGGCTTCCACGTGCCTTCATTCGCAAAAGCAGCATACAAACCCGCCATTTCCTCCAAGCGCACACCGCAGCCGCCCAGCACCGACGACAAACCCAGCTTTCGTGCGTCTTTGCGGACTTGCTCAAAGCCCGCTTTCTGCATTGCTTCGGTGAATGCCGCCACGCCCACACCGCGCAAAAGTTTCACCGCAGGAATGTTCAGAGAGTTGATTAAGGCTCGCTCGGCGGAGATAAAGCCGCGATATTGGCGGTCGAAATTCTCTGGCGCGTAGCCGTCGAAATCGGATGGAACATCGGTCAAAATTGTGGACGGCGTTATCAAACCTTTGTCCATCGCAAGCCCGTACACAAGCGGCTTCAAGGCACTTCCGGGCGAGCGCACAGCCCGCACACCATCGACCTCACCAGCATTCGTTTTATCCGCAAAATTTGGCGAACCCAAGTACGCCTCCACTTCACGCGTCCGATTATTCACCACCAGCACCGCCGCGTTGTTGATGCCGTACATCTGCAATCGGCGCACGACATTGCCCGCAATCGTCTGAACGCTTTGCTGCTTGCGCACATCCAGCGTCGTGCGAAGAATGGGAGCGTCCGCAAAGGCAGATTTCATGCGGCTTCCGAAGTGCGGCGCGAGATTGGGAATTTCCTGCCGCCGAAGCTGCACTGGCTCGCGGAGCGCGTCTTGCAGGGTTTCTGTGGGAAATTCGCGCATCGCACCAAAGCGAGCGAGCCATTTGTCGCGCTCTTGGCGCACCATTCCAGCGTTTGCTTCGTCCAATTTCAACGACGTTGGGCGATTGGGAATAATGGCGAGCGTGGTGGCTTCGGCAAGGCTCAATTTTTCGGGCAATGTTCCAAAGTACAGCAGTGAAGCGGCTTTCACGCCTTCGATATTCCCGCCATATGGTGCAAGATTCAAATACCATTGCAAAATTTCATCTTTCGAGTACGAGCCTTCGAGCTGAAACGCACGAAAAAGCTCGACGCATTTATTCCAAACCGTGCGCTCGCGGTTTCTCCCAATGCGCTGATTCTCCAGCATCCGTGCTACCTGCATCGTGAGTGTTGATGCGCCCGACGTGGTTTTTCGCTTGAGCAAATTATTTGCCAAAGCTCGCACAATCGCGGCAGGATTTACGCCAAAATGCCAGTAAAAAAAGCGGTCTTCTTTGGCAATAATGGCGCGGCGCAAGGTTGGGGAAATCTCTGCAAGCTCAGTCTTCATGCGCCACTTGTCGTCTTTTGCCAAGAATGCTTGTACCACGCTTCCGTCGCGGGCGAGAATGATGCTGGAAAAAGGAACATCCGCACGAAGCGGAAATACGAGCGACAGAACACCCAGCAACACAAGGAATGATGCGGCAAGGAGCAGTGCATAGCCCAAAAGTCGCTTTGTGAGCGAGGTGGAAGCGAGGCGTAAAAATAGGTTTGGAAGGCGCATGAAGATTGGGAAAGAAGAAACATTTGACTGCGCGAAATTACACCGTAGTTTCCGTTTCATGCAAGTATTTTTCACGCTTTCTCGCCTTCAGCACTTGGATTTCTAGGGACTTCTTTGCAGATTGTCTTTTTAGGATTCATGTTTTTTCAATGAAGTTGTTCCCCATGATAATTGCTCTCGTTATTCTCACGTTTCTTGCCTCACACGCAAGTATTCATGCGCAATCCAAGCAAGCAGCGAATAAAAAAAACAAGGCTACGCTCAATACCGCAGCGATGATAAAAAGTTCGCTTGCGACGGTGGTGAAATTTTCTAATCCGCCGATTGAAATGCCGCCGAAGTACGATTCTACCTTGCTTCCGAGCCTGATGAAATCAAAACCAGAGCAATTCGATAGTGTTCTCAGCAATCCCGCGCAATATCGGGTGCAGATTTTATACACACAAATTGACCGCGACAAGAGCAACCGCCCTCGTTACACGTCATACAGCTATCGTTTGGACCCGACCGAATACTTTTATCCCGCAAGCACGGTGAAGTTTCCGACGGCACTAATGGCATTGGAAAAAATGAATGCGATGAAATTGCCGAATAAATCAATTCCCCTGCGGATTGACAGCGCACGAGCCGACCAAACTCCTGTGCGCGGCGATACGACTTCATCCAACGGCACAGCGAGCGTGGCGCATTACGTGAAGAAAATTTTGCTCGTTAGCGACAACGATGCACACAATCGCTTGCTCGAATTTGTCAGCCCCGATGAACTCAACAATGGCTTGTATGCGAAGGGCTATCGCAACGTCAAAATAAACCGCCGTTTGTCAGTGGGTTCGTCGCCAGAGCAGGACCAGTTCTCGAATCCCATGCAGTTTCTTGAAACAAAAGGCGGTACGCCGACCAGCGCACAACCCAGCGCAGAACGTCTGCCGTTGCGGCAAGCCAAGAACACGTATTTGTTTGAAAATCTCCGCGACTTGAAGCAAGGAAAAGGCGTGATGCGCAAGGATTCGCTTGTGAATGAGCCGCTCAATTTTACGCCGTCGAATTACATCGCGCTCGAAACATTGCAAAAAATCCTTCGGAACGTGATATTTCCTGAGGTTGCACCAGCCAAAGAGCGCTTCAATCTTACGCCCAGCGACTACGATTTTCTGTACAATTATATGGGAATGTTCCCCCGCGAAAGCACCTTCCCCAAGTACGACACGAGCTATCACGACGGTTATGTGAAATTCTTTATGTTCGGCACGAGCAACGACACCATTCCGCGCAATATCCGCATTTTCAATAAAGTCGGCAATGCATATGGGTACTTGATTGACAACGCCTACGTGGTGGATTTTAACAAGAATATTGAGTTTTTTGTTTCGGCAATAATTTACGTGAACGCCGATGGAATTTTCAATGATGACAAATACGAATACGATGAAATTGGCTTTCCCTTTTTTACCAATCTTGGCAAACTCTTGTACGACTACGAACTCACGCGCAAGCGAGCAAATACGCCAGACTTGAGTAAGTTTTCTACGTATCAAATGCCGAAATTTTTGGAGTAATTTTGCTTTCTCTTTCACCTCTCTTTTCACACACCATGCCCGAAGCACTGGCAACTACAACTCCTTCAAGCACAGAGCGCACCAAATCTGGCTTTGTCGCAATTATCGGCGAGCCAAACGTTGGAAAATCAACCTTAATGAATGCCATTTTGGGAACAAAGCTCTCCATCGTAACGCCGAAGCCGCAAACCACGCGCAAAAGCATCCTCGGCATCCACACCGAAGGCGCGACGCAGATTGTTTTTTTTGATACGCCCGGAGTCTTGAAGCCCAGTTATGGTCTGCATCGGAGCATGATGGAGTTTGTCAAATCCTCAATTGAAGGTGCGGACGCGGTTTTGGTCGTGGTAGATGTTGCGAAATTGATTGAACGCGAGCAGGAACGCCAGCGCAAGCAAGCACGGCGCAAAGCGAAAACAAGCGGCACGGAAGGTAAAAAAGCAGCACAAAAAAACGCACCCACACAAAGCGGCGAACTCAGCAACGACGGGCTTCGCGGTCTGATGCTGAAACTACAAATGCGCTTGGAAACCATTGGCAAGCCCGTCATTGTCGCGCTGAATAAAATGGATGCGGTGTTCGATAAAAAACAAGCCTTGCCCGTCATGGACGCGCTGATGAAAACAGGCTTCATCACGCACGTTGCGGCGATTTCTGCGCTGGAAGATAAGTACGTGGACGAGCTGGTCAGCGTCTTGCAAGCACAAATGCCCGACCATGAATTTTACTACGACGAGGAAATGCTTTCAACGCATCCGCAACGCTTTTTTGTGGGAGAAATTCTCCGCGAAGCAGTATTTATGGGCTATCGGGAGGAGATTCCGTATTCAACGGAGGTAAACGTTGTGGAATTTAAAGAGCGAGAGCATGGGAAATGGTATATTTCGGCGGAAGTTGTTGTAGAACGCGACACGCAAAAGCAGATTATTATTGGCAAAAAAGGTGCGAGCTTGAAGGAGCTAGGAACAGTCGCACGAGCAGCAATAGAGCAGCATTTGGAGATGCCTGTGTTTTTGGAAATTTTCGTGAAAGTGCGCGAAGATTGGCGCAATAGCGATGCGCACTTGCGCTCATTTGGCTACGGAACAAATCAACAGTAGGACTTTCGCAAACCTCACAGGCAAGAATGCCTGTGCCACTACAAAACTGAAGAAATGAGATGTAGTCCACCTTTGAGGTGGACTACATCTAAAGCACCAAACCTTTTTTAGTATATCACCGAGAGTACATCATTGTGCATCACAAGGGTTAGAAACAGGCTGTCGACTCTTGTGATGCACAACAACTGTTGATATCTAGTTCCGCTTGACCGTTTGGCTTGCGTAGGTGCTTTCAAAGATTTTATCGGCATTGGCAGCTTCAAAACCTTCGCGGCGTTGTTCGCGCTTCAGTTGTGTGTAGGGAATGTGCGCAAATTCATCTAATGGGCGACGCTCGGCAAATTCGACATATGAGCCAGAAATCTTCTTAATTGCGCCATCAGCAAACTCCGCATCCAGCATTTCCGCCACTGTCGAGCTTTGAATGAGTTTTCCGTCGGGGCTTGCCTTTGCTTTTCCGCCCGAATCATTGAGCTTGAAGCCGCTTCGTTCCAAAAACGCATTGAAATCGTGGATGGTGTTGTAGCCGTCGGGCAGATTGTGAATGGTAACGGTAAAGTGATTGAGATAATAGCGATTGTAAATTACCCATGCCGCATATTCACTTTCTTCGGCGAGACGGTTGTAATCTTCGACGGTCGGTGTACGCCAGAGCGATGTATGCAAAAATGCGTCAATCTCCGCACCATTGCTGAGGTTGATGCTATCTACGGGGTCGGATGGAACTTCGTCGGTGTAGGAGCGAATAATGCGCTGGGCTTCGTCCGAAAGGTCGCCAACGCGCAATTCACTCACGAAAATACGCGGGTAATGTGGCTTCGGTGGCGCGTACCAATAGGCATCAAGTTTCTTTGCGGCAAAGAAATACGGGTCGCGCTTTTCGTAGCCCAAACTCAAAAAGATTTTTTCAAATGATTGGATGCCTAATTGCGGTACGCCCATTGTCCGAAACGCAATGTGGTCGTTTTCAATATCATCGCCGCTTTTGATGATGCCTTCTTTGACCATGACGTTGATAACGCCTTGCACGTCTGGCACACGCTCTTTGTAGCGGCGCATTAAGCCATCAAGTACGATGTCGAGGGGTGTGGAAGTTGCTGTGAGCATAAAAAATTCAAAACAAGAAAATGAAAAAGGAAATATTGAGAATTGCAAAGTGATAATAAAGTTGTCTTCCGATGCGCAAGCATTCATGCGGCATTCAAGTTTCATACTTCATATTTCAGACCTCATACTTTTGACTTCAGCCTCCAATGTGCAGCATTTGTGCGCCAAAGAGCGTCGCCACGAAACGCGCCACACGCAAGCCGCAGACAATCAGCACAAACCAGAGCAAATGAACGCGCACCGTACCAGCAACGATAGTAAGCGGGTCGCCGATAAAAGGAAGCCACGAACCCAGCAAACTCCAGTGTCCCCAGCGTTCCATCCATGCCATTGCGCGTTGTCCGCTGCGGTTTTTTTCAAGGCGCGAGAGCATAGGGACTCGCAAGAGCGCACCAATGCTGTAATTGAGCAAACACGCCAAGCAATTTCCCACCGAACACGCCGCAAAGGCAGGTGCTATCGGCATTCCAACGGCAAGCGCCGCCACGAGCAATGCCTCCGAACTGAGCGGAATAAGCGTGGCAGAGAGGAACGATGCGCCTCCCAAGCCCCACAAGCCGTATTCGGTGATGAATGTATGCCAGTTGATACCCATTTGTCCATTGGAATAGAATGATGTTTTGAGGTGTACATCAGGTTTACATCATACAAAAATCTTCAGTGTCTCATTTCACCGCCGCGCCGCTTCCAAAAACACACGCTGCGCAGCATACACACCTTTTCCAGCTTCAAATTCATGCCCAATGCGGTGCAGCGCGTGTTCCATTGCGCCGAGTGCGCCGAGCATATCGGCTTCGTCGTAGTAGCCCAGATGCGAGGTGCGAAAAATCACGTCTTTGAGCTGGTCCTGCCCGCCAATGACGGTAATGCCGAAATCTTTTTTGAGTAGCTTTACAAAGTTTTTCCCACCTTTTTCGGGCAAATACGCTACACTCACCGCATGAGACGGCGATGTGCCGTAGAGTTTGAGATTCAATGCCTCAAAGCCGCTTCGCAAGCCGCGTGAGAGCGTTGCGTGGCGATGCCAAATGTTTTCTACACCTTCTTCCATCATCAGGTCCAAGGCTGGTGCAAGCCCGCAAACAAGCGATACGGCAGGTGTCCAAGGCGTAGAGTGTTCTTGCCATGCTTCGCGGGCTTTTTTGAGGTCGAAGTAAAAATTGCGCGATTTGAAGGAAGCCGCTTTTTGCCATGCTCGCTCGCTGAGGGCGACAAATGCTAGTCCAGGCGGAATCATCAAGCCTTTTTGCGAACCCGTCATTACTACATCAATATCCCAATCATCCATACGGCATTCGTGCGCTCCAATCGAGGTAATGCCGTCAATGCAGACAAGCGCGTTTGGCAAGGTTTCGCGCACGATTCGCGCCATTTCGCAGATGTTCGTGTAGGTTCCCGTCGAGGTTTCGCTATGCACCAGCCAGACGTTTGTTGCATCGGGATGTTTTTTCAGAATCTTGCGTAATTGCTCGGTTTCAATGGCGTTTCCCCACGGAATTTCCACATCAATCGCCGTCATGCCAAAAGTTTTCATCATTTTGCCCCATCGCTCGGCAAATTTTCCGTTGTTGATGTTGATTCCTTTTTCGCCTTCTTTGAACAACGTCGTCATGGCGGCTTCTGCTGCCCCCGTGCCAGAGGCAGTCAGCGTCAGAACAGGCTGCGTGGTGCAGAACAAGGTTTGGAGATTGCGATTAACGCGCTCCATCAAAGCAATAAATTCCGCGTGGCGATGATGAATGATTGGCTCTGCCATGCGCAGCAACACCTGTTCGGGAACGGGCGTTGGTCCGGGCGTGAAAAGACGGGGTTTTCGCATATATCGTACAAAAAAAATCGTACAAAAAAATCGTACAAAAGAAAAATGGAACAGATGTGAGATTCCTACGGACGAGTGATTATCTCTGATGCAGAGCCATCTGGAGCGGTGCGAAAGGGCAGCGTAACAATAAAACTTGTGCCTTGTTCTTCCACACTACTAAATTCAATCGTGCCTTCGTGCGCATCTACGGCATATTTCACAATAGACATTCCTAAGCCTGTACCCTTGATATTGACAGCGTTTTGAGCGCGGTGGAATGCCTCAAATAAATGCTTTTGGTCTTTGAGCGGAATGCCAATACCGTTATCACTAATCGTTAAAACCACACCCATACTGTCGCATTCGACATCAAAATCAATATCTTCATCCGAGTATTTTAGCGCATTGGAGAGAAGATTTGTGATGACAGAGCGCATCAATTTCTCATCCAAAAGCGGCAGTATTTCTGTTGTGCCGTGAAAAGAGTAGTAAATGCGCTGTGTTTCAGAGCTTTGCTCTAGTTCGTCAATAATCTCTTTGCTGAAGGCATCAATATTGAGTGGCGCGAAAACGGCGCGGGTCTTGCCTGCTTCGCCGCGAGCAAGGAGCAGCACATCGTTGAGCATATGCTCAATACGCTGCCCAGCAGCCATCATGCGCTCAATATGGGTAATTTGCTTTTCTTTTGAAGTTTTTCCAATGCCCGCCCGCAAAATTTCTGCCGACGAATTCATCACCGTCAGAGGTGTGCGGAACTCGTGCGAAACCATCGAAATAAAGCGGCTTTTGAGGTCGTTCAATTCTTTTTCTTGCTGCAATGCCCGCTTAAGTTCTTGCTCGGCTTCTTTGCGCAAGGTAATTTCCCGTGAGTTCAGCACAATACCGCCCACTGCGGGGTTGTGGAGTTGGTTGCTTGCCGTTGTTTCAATCCACACATACTCTTCGCCGCGCAGATACTTGAACTCCACTGTTTGTGCTGTGTCGGGATGCGCCACAACTGCCGCCAGAAACGTCCGCACCGCACTAACAGCATCAAAATAAACATTTTCGACAAAACTCTCGCCAATGCGCTCGAAGGGGTCAATGCCAAAGACTTTCTCGCTTGCGGGCGATTCATAGCTAATCACGCCATCTTCATCAACAATCGTAATGACATCGGAGGCGTTGCGCAGCAAGCTATTCAGTCGCTCGCCGCTTTGGAGCAGCATTTCTTCAATGCGCTTGCGTTCTTGGATTTCATGCTTCAGGTCTGCATTAGCGCGTTTAATTTGCTCGGTGCGCTCATCAATGCGGCGTTCAAGAAATTGACTAAAAAGAACATTTGCCTCTTCGTTATTTTTGCGCTCGGTTACGTCGTTGAAAATGACAAACGAACCGCTAAACTCGCCCTTGTCGTTGAAGCGCGGCGAGGAATTGATAGACTGCCAGCGTTTTGTGCCATTCGGACGCATAATCTCGACCTCGTAGCGTCCGATAGTTCCCTCGCGGCGGGCAGCATTTTCAGCATCAACAATAGCTTGCGATTCCGCACTCAAAAATTCGTGGACGTATCTGCCAACGAGATTTCCTTGCTCTACCCCAAACGCCTGTTCTGATGCGGGATTGGCGACAATGATTTTATCATCAACATCGGTAATGACAATACCTTCAGCCAGATTCTCTACAAGAGTTCGATATTGCTGCTCGCTGTGTTGTAATGCTTCTTCCACAGCTTTTCGCTCGGAAATATCGCGGGAGTTCACAACAATCGAGTGAATAGATTCATCATCCAGCAAATTACGCCCGATGCTTTCTACGGTGATGTAGCTATCGCTGCTGGTCTTGACGCGAAAAATTGCTGTGAAGGTTTCGCGCGGATGAGCAAGAATTTTGTGTAAAATATCTTGGACAATGGTGCGGTCGTCGGGATGAACAATGCGATACGCAGACCTCCCAAATATTTGCCCCTCTTTGTAGCCTAGTTTTTGATAAAAAAATGGACTTTGATAGGTAATCTGCAAGTTTTTATCAAGCATCGTAATAATATCTTGTGAATTTTGCACTAAGAGCCGAAAGCGCTCTTCGGTTTCGTGCAAAAGTTTCGTTGTACTGCGCTGGGCATCAGCATTTATGCGTGCTTGAAGTTTGTCGCGCTCATGCAAAGCGCGGAGTTCCCGCTCGAAGGTCGCTTTCAAACGTTCATAATTTCCCTTGCTGACAAAATCATCTGCGCCCGCTTTCACCAAATCAACCGCGATTTCTTCACCTACTAAACCAGAAATCATAATAAACGGCGTGTGGCGTTTGCGAGCGGCATCGTGCTGGCGCGTCAGCAGAAGCGCGTCGTAGCCGCTGAGGTTGGGGAGCATGAAGTCAGAAATAACCACATCCCACAACTCGGCTTCCAATGCGGCTTCCAGATGGTCGCGGTGCTGCACAAGACGGTAATCCAGCACGTATCCAGCACTTTCTAGCACACTGACAACAACATACACATCGCTCAAAGAATCTTCAATGATGAGCGTACGAACAATCTCCGTCGACTGTCCGTTGTGAGCATTCGTCCTAGAGTGATACGGCACGAAAGCTAGTGTTGGTGGTATGGGAAAGGATTGCTCCATGCGCGGCGAAATGTGCGAAAAAGATACAAACAAAAGCACGAACAAAGAAAATACGCTGTTGTGAGCAAGTAAACACTACAGAGAACGCGCTTTGTGGAGGGACGACAGAGAAAGTGAAGTATTTTTTTCGAGAAAAAGCATCGTGCAACGTTGATTGATAACTTTTATATTTTCGTTGCTCTTGCTTCTGCATCGCGCCACTTTGCGTGATAGTCTTTAATCATACTTGTATAGCGAATTTCTCGGCGAATAACGGAAATAAGGCGTTCTAAATAGCCTTTGATGATAAAATCGGTTGCGCCAGCGTTCATCGCTGCAACAACGGCGTTTTCATTCAAAATGCTGGAAATCATAATCACGGGAACAGGCAGAATAAGATCGGGCGGCGTCGGCTGGTGTGCTGCTTCGTAGGCGCGGATAATCCTGAGCGCGTCCATACCCGTAAAACCAGTATGGATATTGTAATCGCAAAAAATCATATCCCACGATTGCTTGAGAACTTCATTGAGCGCAGGCACAGTGTCCACGCGCTCGTAGGTATGCTCAATATCGTGGTATCGCAAAAAGCGCGTGAGAACATCGGCATCAAGTACCGAATCTTCTACGAGTAAAAATCGTAAGGGAGCTTGCACAGAATAATTCCCGATTGTCTGTGAATAAGTAGTGTTGTTGTAAGGAAATTGCAAATCGCATCGTGCGAGGCTTCCAGAGCTTTATTCTTCTGTCTTTCACTCTTCTGTCTTTTTTCGTTGTCGTGCAATTTCAAACATCACCACCCCAGAAGCAACCGACGCATTCAGCGATGCAATGCTGCCATGAAGCGGGATAGAAATTGCGCCTGTGCAGACGGCGCGGACTGGCTTGGTAATGCCAGAACCTTCGCTGCCAATCACGAGAACCGTCGCATCGTCGTAGCGTCCTGTTGTGTACTCTGTTTTTGCGTCGGACTCCAGAGCAAGAACCTCAAACCCCGCATTGCGAGCGTCTTCCAGAGCTTTTGCCAGATTGCTTACTTTGGCAATGTTCAAGTATTCCAGCGCACCAGCCGACGTTTTTGCTGCTGCACCGCTCAGGGGTGCAGAGCGTTGTTCTGGTACGATAATTCCATGAAAGCCTGCACATTCCGCCGAGCGAGCAATCGCGCCGACGTTGTGCGGGTCGGTGATGCCATCCAGCGCAACCAGCAACGGTGCGTCGTGCAGGGAGAAACTTCGTTCCAAAAGCTCACTCATCGTCAGAGTGGTAAAGGCGGCGGTCAGCGCGAGAACGCCTTGTGCGCGTCCTGTGTCCTCGCATACTTCATGCTCAAGCGATTGGAATTTACGCTTGTCCATCAGCGACACCGGCACATTGCGCTTGGCAGCAAGTGTGCGAATTGCTTGAATTGGTGCGCCTTCTGCGCCGTATTGGAGAAGAATTTTCTCTATTTTTCGTGCGCCCGCGCTCGTTTGCGAGAGTGCTTCCTGAACGGCATTTCGCCCAAAAATATACACAAAAGATATGGTTTAATGTGAAAGGATAGTACGTCGTGCGCGAATTTTTTCCTGCAATTCTTTCCGTACATCCAAAAAAAATACCAACGCAACCAAACAACGATAGCACGATAATCCAGATGGGAAAATACAAAAACTCTGAGAATTTTATACGATTCTTTTTGGCGCATTTTGTCAGCACGACAGGAAAACAGGCGCAGCTCGTAAAAGCACAGAGCTATTCAATCCGCCAACGCACACCCAGAAAGCCGCGTATTCCCTGAAACGAGGCATATGAATAGGTTGGGTCGAAGGTGAAACGATTCGGATTGTTTACAGGGTCGTTCACAAATTTGTCAAACGGGTCGAAGGCTCGCATGATAGAATTGGCGGGCGGTGTGTAGTTCAGCAGGTTTTTGATGCCACAATAGATTTCAAGCGGCGTGTCGGCAAAGGTTTTGGTGAATTGAATATTTTGAATGCTGAAAAGGGGCGAAAATTCAGGGCGCGAGTCGTTGGGAAAAATGGGAAGCCGCATTGGACCATACACCGCACCTGTATAATCGACCTTCACGCCCAATTCCTCAAGCGTGTAGCTCACACCAAACGTTCCCGAAACGCGCTCGCTCAGGATTTGCCACGTCCGTACACCATCGTCGGTGTTGGAAACGTCCATCACCGTTACGCCAAGCGTGATGTCGAGCGGGATTGCGCCAAAGTCCGCATCAATACTTGCTGATATGCCCTTCGATTCCCCAAAGCCGCGCAGATTCTCGTAGATAATCGCTTCGGGGTCGGTATCGTAATCGGGAATAATTTTGTTGGTGAAATGCGTAAAAAATGCTGCTGCATCCAGCGTAAGCGTGATTCCATCAAGGCTGGCGGTCTTTGAGTAATTGAGATTGAGATTGTACGACGTTTCCGGACGCAATTCCTCGCGCACAATCACGCGCCGCGCACCCGTGAGCGCGGCGTGGTCTTCGGCAAAAAGATTCACCACGCGGAAGCCCGTGCCGCCCGAAAGCCGCACCACATCTTGCGTTTCAGACTTCCATTTGTAGTTCAAGCGCGGCGTAAAAATGCTGCCGTGTGCGCTGCTCCAATCGTAGCGAAGGCTTGCAAGCAGCGTGTGGTCGGGCGCGAAAGAAAATTCATCTTGCACAAAAACGCCCGGAAGTACAATGCGCTGTGGTGTTGCGTTGCCGTTTGCGTCGTTAGTGGCGGGCGTGTTATCTTGATAGACGGTATAGCGCGTTGCCGCGCCGAACAAGAATTTATGCGGTGTTTGGGCAATCGTGATTTCTTTGTCCCACGTCAGTTGCGCAAAGGCAATTTGCTGCCGCGCCTCGTAAAAGCTCGTTCCGTAGTAGGAATTTTGATGATGATGATTGAAGGATGCCCGTAGCATCACGTTTTCATTCTCAAACGGCAGTTGATATGCGCCCAACGCCTCAAAACGATTTGTCCAGATAGATTCGCCATACACGCTGTCGCCGCCGCGAAATTCTGGTTGCCACTGCATTTGCCCACCCAAACGATTCTCGTGCAAATACCGCGCTGCAAGCGAGGTTTCAAGACGTTTACCGCTTTCGGTTGTGCGGTCAAAATTCCACTTCAAAAATGCCGACAAACGCTCTTGCAAGGGAGCATCCATCATGCCGTCGGCGTTGTTGTCCACGCGATTGCTCATGGTGTAGTAATTCGCACCCAGAAGCCCCGTACCTATCGGGGTTTTGAGCTTGAGACTCGCATCCAGATTATGCTCCAACCACGACGTAGAAAAAGCATCCAAGGCAAGCAACGATGAGCGTTCTGGCGATTTTGTGATGATATTGATAATTCCTGCCAACGCCTCTGAGCCATACAAGGTCGAAGCGGGACCTTTCACCACTTCAACGCGCTCAATCATGCTTGTTGGAATGCCGCTCAAACCATAGACCGTTCCCAAGCCGCTTACAATGGGCATTCCGTCGAGTGTAACCATTGTGTACGCGCCTTCCAGCCCGTTCAGGCGAATATCACTTGTGCCACAGACACCGCAATTTATCTGGGGTCGGAGACCATTCACATTTTGTAGCGCGTCCACCAAACACGCCGACGGATTTTTTTTCAAAAAGCTCGGCGTAAAAACTTCCACCGCAACGGGCGAATCAGAAATCAAGGTTTCGCGCCATGTTCCCGTGATGACGAGCTTTTCCGTTGTTTTTGTATCTTCGTCCATTTGAAGCTGCACAGCAAGGTTTTGTGCGGCTTCGAGGCGAATGGAGTGTTTGAGCGTTTTGTAGCCAATGCGCTTTGCTTCCAGTGTGTACGCGCCTTCGGGGATATTTGCAATACGAAAATTACCAGCCGAATCCGTCCGCGCACCAAAGGGCGTTCCCACGAGGCGCACTGTTGCAAAGCCGATAGATTCTGCCTTCTTGCTTACAATATTGCCGCGTAGGGTTGATGTTTGCTGGGCTTGGGCAATAGAAAAAGCGCAGAGCATGAGCAGGAGCGCAAACATATTTGTTTGTGCAAAATACCGCATTGTGGTGAAAACTCTCATCTCGTAAACTCGTACAAAGCTCGTCATTGCTTGTGTCCAATCAATTCATAATACTTTTCTTTTGGTTCGCCCGTTAAACCATTTACGCCATTTTTTGGAAGCCAATAGCCGTGAACCAGAGCAAACATCAGGCTTCCAACAATACCAATGCTCCAATAGGCTATGCTGCGCAAGCCAAGCGAGGACAGTATCAGCACAAACACAAGGAATAATGCGGTCTTCAGCAGACGTTTCCATGCGGGTTTGTGTGCTTCAAAGTGTCCAAAGAAAAGATTGCCGATGTGAAAAATGGACATCATCACGGCAATATCGAACCAAAAATCGTTTGGAAGGCTCATGTTTGCGGTTGTTCGTTTGTGCTATTGAACGGTGTTTCTATGCGCAAAATACAATAATTTTAGCTCTTAAAACATATTTTTTAGATAAAGCTAAAAATTATGTTTTTCTGATTGCCTGAGCAGCGCAAACACACCCCAAAACAGCATACCTGACAACACAAAACACCACATCATTCCAACGCTCGAAGCCACAACACCGCATAAAATCGGCGCGACCAAGCCGCCAATGAGCGTTGCGCTGGAGGCAAGCCCAATCATGCCGCCGTTGCGCTCTTGTGGCGCATTTTTGCTGAGTGCCGTGAAGAGCGTCGGAATAAGCGCACCGCTACACACGCCAATCGCAATGCGCAAGGGGAAAATCCACTCGTAGTGCGGAATGAAGCCTTGCAGCATCGTAAACAAGCCCATCCAAGGCAGCATTCGGAAGAGCGTCCAGGTGAAGCCGTGTTTGTCGCTCAGTCTGCCCCAACGCGGCGCAAAAAGCACCGTCAGCACGCCAACAATGCCCACAACCGCGCCCGTAATTGTTGCCAGCATTTGCGGCGGCGCACCCTTCACTTCGAGGAAATACGCCATAATCGAGGGCGTAAAGTTGATTCCTGCCTGCACCAGCACAATCGCCAGCAGCACCAAGCGCATGAGCGGCGTATTCCAGGCAAAGCGGAGATTATCAATCACGCTCGGCGTTTCTTGCTGCGCGTCAAGTTCGGTGCGGTGTTCGCGCACGTACAGCACAACCACAATGCCGCTCACAAAACACAACGCCGACACCACATAAAACAAACTTCGCACACCAAACATATCGGTCAAAACCCCGCCAATAAGCGGTCCGATGACTGTTCCCGCCGAAATAGAGGTTTGCATAAGATTCATCGCGTAGCCGCGTCTGTGTTTGGGCGTTGTGGAACTGACAAGCGACAGCGACGAAGCAATGAAGCCGCTTACGCCACCTTGAAAGATACGCAGAAAAAAAAGCTGCCAGACGTTTTGCGCAAATCCCATGAGGAACATAGCGAGCGTGAGACCGAAAATTGCGCGGACAATCATCAGTTTTTTGCCGTATTTGTCGCCGAGTGCGCCCCAAATCGGCACGGTGAAAATGGAGAGCATAAACGCGCCAGCATACACCAAACCCGTCCAGCGTTGGGCTTCGGCGAAGTCGGTAACGCCCAACGCCCGCACGTAGAGCGGCAAGAATGGCAAACACGCATTCATGCCAATCATCGCAATAAACGACGCAATCCACAAAACGTTCATGTTTTGCCGCCAAAGTACGGGCTGGCGCGGCGCGGAAGAAGTGGGTTCAGGCGGTGCTGCGGGCGGAAGGGACGGTTCTAAAGCTGACAAAGCGGATATTTCCTTGTGTGGGTGGAACGTATGCGGTAGCTGTTCGTGGAAGCGCAAAGAGAAGTGCCTGCGCCCTGAGTACTGCACAAAAGTTTTAAACATCTTCAAAACAATAGTGGCACAGACATTCTTGTCTGTGTATGTTGTTGAAAAGACTCACAGGCAGGAATGCCTGTGCCACTGTGAAAGATTTTTGTATGGTACTCAGGCACACACCATTTGCGAAAGCCCCCTCCTTACTCAATTTGCCCCAAACGCGGATTCACCACCGAGTTAAAAATTGAACCAAACGTATAGGAAACGCCGATTGCTGTCCAGTATGAAAAGGCAGTTGGGAGTTGTTGCCCTTGCAGAAGTGCGGTGCTTTGGTTTACGTCAGCTTTGGCAAGGGAAATTTGGTCGCGGATGAGCGCACCCGAACCCCAAAGATTGAGCGACAAACCTTCAAGAAGGCGTAAATTGAGGCGCGAATCCAACGAAATGCGGTGCTGGCTAAAATTATCCAAAAAATTCATCCCGCGCAAAGCGATATTGATGCTGCCCCATGATTGATTGACATCGGTAATAACGGAAAAGCGGTGCAAGGGGCGTGATTCCTGCATTTTGGAATAGACCGTTTCCTGAATATATTGCAAATGCTGGTATCCAACTTCGTACACCAAGCGCAACTGCCGCCGCGTATTTTCCGAATATGGAAAGACATTGTACTCAAGAGCAGGCGTGATGCGCTGTGCAAACTGAAAATTGCGAAAAATCGAATGCTCGCCAAAGTAGGTTGCGCCCACCGACCAGTGTTCATCAATACTTTTCACATATTGCCCAAACGCGCTCCAACGCTCGGTTGTAGCAGAAAATTTTTCATTATTCACCGTGTACTGGCTTTGATTGCGCCCGTAGGACAGGCGCAGAACGGCTTTAGAATCGTCGGTAATGCGGCGCACCGTGAAATTTCCTTCGGCAAACAGTCGAAAATAGTTACTTTCGCCTTCCATGTTCGCCCATACTTCGGTGTTGAAAACCCAGTAATCCCATGGGTCGGCTTGTTTGGTGAGGTCGGCTTGGGAGCGTTTTTTGAAGTCGAGCGTGATAGCGTCGTTGGCGGAAGATTTGACCGCAAAGCGCACCAAACCGAGCTTGAGGATTTTTGCAAGTTTTGTGCGAATCATATCGTCGGTGTCGGCTTGATTGGTGGCAAAGCGCAGCGTATCGCGCATGGATTCAAGCACTGCGCCGTGTCCAAGCATTTCAATCGTGTAGAGCGAGCCGCCGTTTGCACCATCTTGGCGAATGACGAGCATCTCCACATCAGACTGGAAGCGGTCGCGGACGAAATCAAACGCAGAAAGCTCTGTTTTGGTGAAATCTTCGTAGCAAAACCACGATTGCGCACAATTCAGGAAGAGCCTCAGAAGTGGCTTCTGCTCTGAGGTCGTGCTTGTTGTTGTCGTACTTGCTGATGTCGTACTTGTCGCTGCTTTTGGCGTGGCAAGAGAATCCATACTTGCAAGCATTGGTGCGGCTTGCGAGCAAAAAAGCATGATAAATGAGCAGAGAAAAGCAGCAAACGATATTCTCCGTACAGCGCACACAATGGAGCTTTGTGGCAATGAAGTATGATGTCGGTTCGTGTAGCTCGGTTTCATGGAAGTTTCTCCGAAACAAAGAGGTAAAAAAGATATACGATGAGTTTCGTATTTTTTATTTTTTCTCATGTACGAGATACTTCGTAGGAAAGTTTCACAGAACAATCATCAAAAAAATATTGTCGTTTTTTTTTACCCTCTTCCAAAAAGCGAGGAACAATGAGCATCTTCAACACATACACGAAAGAAAACATTCTGAATGGTGCGGTAGTCTATGCGCTCGGCGAAGTAGTCGCCATGCTGATTCTGGGGAAATTCATGTGGCTGAAAATACTCGGAATGTTTATCGTGGGCGGCACACTCTACGCGCTGGAAATTCCCGCCTATTTTGCATGGCTTAACCGCAAAACGGCGCAAATAAATGGCTTGCGGGGGCAGCTATTGCGGGCATTGCTTTCGTGGTTGTTTTTTAATCCCCTGTGGGTTGCGCGTCATATGGCGTTGGGGCTGATATTTTCAGGAGCGTGGGCAGGAATATCGTCGGGCTTATTTGCCAGTGCGAGCAGTGCGTTTCTTTGGAGTGCGCCCGTTTCCTTGAGCGGCAATTTTGTAATTCAAAACTTTGTTCCTCTGCGGCATCGTTTTCTTGCAAGCGGCATATTTTCAGGCTTGCACGCTGTTTACTATGCGCTTTCGGCAGTCTGGTTTGCGTAACTTCTCCTGTCTCAACAATAGAAAAAGGGACGCAGATGAAGATGATTGCATTGATAAAGATGATAAGAGTAAGTATACCTAGACAGTTGATATTTTCTACTTCTTTCATCATCTTCATCCATTCAATCATCTTCATCTGCGTCCAAAAAATCAGGAGCGAGCAAGCTCCGCAAATTCCCTGTACAAATGCAGTACCTCTGCCACCATCATCGCCGTCGCGCCCCAAAGTGGCGTAGAATGGACGTTCCAGAACGGCACCATTACTTCGCGTCCTAGCACAACCCACGGTTTTGTCTCCATATTTTTCGAGTCGAGCAAGGCATGGAGCGGCACGGTAAAGATTTCTTCTACTTCAGAGGCATTCGGGCGCGGCGCAAATTCTGCGGAGGTGAAATAACCCAAAACAGGATAAATCATGCTTTTCGAGACAGGAACGTAGAGCGAGCTTAATTCACCCAAAATTTCTATCTGTGTTTTGGAAACGGAAATCTCCTCGCAGGTCTCGCGCAGAGCCGTTTCGCGGACAGTTTCGCCCGCTTCGCTTCGCCCGCCCGGGAAGCTGATTTGCCCGCTATGATTGCGCAATTCGCTACTCCGCACGGTAAACACGAGTTCAAGCTCTGATGCGGCTTTCGAGGCATTTCTGCTTTTCTCAATGAGCAATGCCAACACCGCGCTTTGTTTGTAGGTGTCAATGTCAGTTGGCAATTCGTAGATTGTTTTTGCAAAGGGAGCCATGAGGCGTTGTCCTTCGTAGCCTGGAAGCGGCTTCAAAAGGCGTGTTCGGAGGAAGTCAAGAAACGTCGTTGATGTCATAATGAAGAATCAAGCAGTCTGCAAATTGTTCTGTAAAATACAGATGATACGAATCGTTTATTTTCATCTTTAATAGTGGCACAGACATTCTTGTCTGTGAGTATTGGTGCGGGGTTCAGGCGAAGAACACAGGCAAGAATGCCTGTGCCACTATTGGAAAAATTTTGCTGTTTACTGAGGTGATCATTTATCGAAGCTGCCGTACCGCCGAAGCAGGCAGCGAGCCGCGTTCACGGCGTTCCGCGTCGCGCAGCGCGGCATTCATGCTCAGAGTGAATTGCCGTGTAAGACGCTCCATATCTTCGGTTTGGCGGAGAAGTTGCTCCAAACTTTGTGCAATCGCGCCCGTACCGCGTGTGGCTTCTTCCAGCACATTCGCAATCGAACTCATGCTCCGCGCCATTTCTGAGCTGGTCGAGGCTTCCTGCTCGCTGGCAGCTGCCACTTGCGACATCACATCCGACACGCGCCCCGTCCGCTCAATGATTTGCGTGAGTGCTTGGCTTGTTTCGCTGACGAGTTCTTGCCCCGTGCGCACCAAACTTTTTCCTTCGGTCATCGTGTGAACGGCGGCATCGGTATCGCGCTGAATGACCGTAATCATGCTCGCAATCTGCTTTGTAGCAGTTTGTGTGCGCTCGGCGAGTTTGCGCACTTCGTCGGCAACGACGGCAAAACCGCGTCCTGATTCTCCCGCACGAGCCGCTTCAATAGCCGCGTTCAGGGCGAGAAGATTTGTTTGGTCGGCAATTTCGTCAATCACCGAAATAATTTCGCCAATCTGCTCGCTGGATTCACCGAGCTTCGTGATTTTCTCTGCTGATTGCAATACAACACCGCCCAATTTTTCGACATTCTGCAACATATTTTTCATAATCGTTTCGCTGTGAACCGCATCATCATTGGTCTGCGAGGCTTCGTGCGCAGCGACGGCGATTTGCTGGGTGCGGTCGCCGATGGTGTGCGACATTTCCTCCACCGAGCCTGCAACCTGCATCACTTCTTGCATCTGCGATTTTGCGCCTGCGCTTAGTTGCTCGGTCGTCGCACTGATATGCTCCACCGAACCCAAGGTGTGCTGCACCGAACCGACCACTTTTTCCAACATTTGCCGAACATTTTCCACGCTGCTGTTGAACGCCTCAAAGACTCGCCGAATCTCGTCATTGCGCTCTGGCGTGAGGCGCACGGTCAGGTCGCCGGCAGCAAGGCGATTGGTTGCACGCAGGATGTGTTCGACGTTTTCCGCTAAGTATGCTCGTTGTTCTTCGGCGCGAGCAAGCATTTCTGCGGCAATGCGCTCGTTTTCTGCTTTCATAACGGCAAGTTTTTCATAGTCGGTTTGTGCCTGCGCACGGGCTTGTTCCTGCGTTTCTTCGAGCATTTTCAAGGTGCTGAATTTCGCAATTTCAAACATCCGCGAGGTGAAATAGAGAATCACCGTCATGCCAAGCGCGGAAATAAGCGATTTCACAGCGAATTGTGCTTCGGTTAGTTGCAGGGTCGGGAATACAAAACCTCCTCGTGCTGCAAAATGAAACCCAAGCAGCATCACAACGGCAAATATCATCCAGCGCACACCAGAGCGCAAGCCGTTCACAAGCATTGCCGTCAAAGGAACGGTCGCAAGCCAATAGCGTGTGCCGGCTGTCGGTCCGCCCTCGAAAAAGACGAGTGTGCAAATCGTGTATGCCAAACTTGCCACGAGCCAATTCCCTGCAAGCGGCATACTTTTGGACTTTTGCAGCACAAAAGGAATACACAATCCTGAAAGAAATGCAATAAAAATACACCCGCCAGAAAGAAGCAAGCGAAAGGCAAACGTGTACTGAAGCGCATAGTAGAGCGTTCCGAGAATAAAAATAAAGGAAATCCCAACGATAGTGCGGGCGCGGCGAAATTCATCGTAATTACCGCGTACTTCTTCGGGGACAAACCGTAAAATAAAATCGTTCATACAAGCGAAAAGTAAGGAATAATCAAGGACAGAAGGCATTCACGCTGTGGAAAACACCTCATGGAATTGTCGCACAAAATACAATTTTCTTGCTTGTTGCCATAGATTTTTTCCGTGCGTCCTGCGATTCCTTTCTTGATTTTGTCTTGGTTTTATCTTGGTTTTGCCGCCGCAAACACCTAGATTTGCGGCGTATTTGCGTCATTGCTTCGTAATCTGGTTTGGTCATAGTTTTTTGGACGCAGATGAAGATGATTGAATTGATAAAGATGATGAATAATACCGTTTTGACTGTATTTTGAATACTTTGATTTGAGCAAGGCAGCATGCTGCCTTGTTTCGGAGAATTGAAACTATTCATTTTACAATCGAAAC
>RDXM01000074.1 GCA_004292595.1 Candidatus Kapaibacterium sp.
GTTTTGATTGTAAAATGAATACTTTCAATTCTCCGAAACAAGGCAGCATGCTGCCTTGATACAATCAAAGTATTCAAAATACAGTAGAAACGGTATAAGCTGGGAAGTGTGCATAACGCGCTCTTCGGTAGCGCAAAGATGCTCCTGCCTTTGGTATCGCTCGTTCAAGGGCAGTGAATACAGGAACATATGATGCAAATAAAAAGATATTCCATGCGGATTTTTCTTGCAGAATATTCTGAGTGTTTCCTAACTTATCCCTTGCGTTTCCTTCTTTCTTTCCATTCCAAATTTTTACGCACGTGAATCACACTCTCCACCTTCATTTGCCGAGCAGTACTGCCGTTATTCCATATGTTTGCGGTGTTGATGTTTGGCGCGAAGCAGCCGCTTTTGCCGAAGAGCATTTTGCAAAACGTGCCGTTATCATTATCAGCGACGATACGGTGCGGGATTTGTACGAAGAGCAACTGCGCTCGCTTTTTGGTGCATTGCCGCGCTTTCAAGGAATCATCAGCGTTCCAGCAGGTGAAGCGAGTAAATCTCGTGAAATGAAGGATGCGCTGGAAGATGCGATGTTCGAGCGCGGAATGGGGCGCGACAGCGCAATTATTGCCGTTGGTGGCGGTGTGGTGGGCGATTTGGCGGGCTATGTGGCAGCAACCTTTCAGCGCGGTGTGCCGCTTCTGCACTTGCCGACGACCTTGCTCGCGCAAGTAGATAGCAGCATTGGCGGAAAAACAGGCATCAATCACGCAACGGGAAAAAACCTGCTGGGCGCATTCTATCAGCCCGCAGCGATTTTTGCCGATATTATGACGCTCGGAACGCTCCCAGAAGAAGAATTTTTTAACGGTATGGCAGAAGTGCTGAAATATGCGGCTTCGCTGGACTACGAGCTGTGGCAATACTTGGAAAATAATGAAGCCGCTATCAAACAACGGCAAGCCGACGCGCTCGTGCATATTATCACGCGCTCGGCAGCATTGAAAATCGGCGTGGTAGAGAAAGATGAGAAGGAATCAGGCTTGCGAGCAATTTTGAACTTCGGACACACCGCAGGACACGCATTCGAGGCACTCAGCACCTACGCCATTCCGCATGGATTCGCTGTTGCGGCTGGAATGCGCGTCGCTCTGCGGCTTTCGCGGGATTTGTGCAATTATCCCGATGAATACGTGGACCGCTTCGACGCGCTCTTGGAGCGATTTCATCTCAAAAATGACTATTCGCACCGTTTCTCGCGCGAGGCAATTTGGCACGCCATGACGATGGACAAAAAATCCCGCGAAGGAATGCCGAAATTTGTGCTAATGAAAAGCTCGCAAGCCCCTGACCACGCGCTTTCGGTGGATGTTTCACGCGAAGCGTTCGACCACGCGCTGGACGCGAGCATCTTCACCTCGCCCGCGCCGCGTTTGTGCGTATCGGTGATGCCGCAATACGCCACCGATATAGCGGTGCTGCTCCAACGCGCCCAGGAAAGCGCACCAGACCTCGTTGAACTGCGCGTGGATATGCTGCCCTTAGAGGAAATACACCTGATGAACTGGGCGTATATTCGGGCGCAAATCCCAACGCCGCTTCTTGTTACCTGCCGCAGCCGCGATGAAGGCGGGTACTTCGTCGGTACGCCCGCCGACCGCTTGCAGGTGTATCAGAGTGCGATAGTTGCTGGAGTGGAGTGGATTGACGTAGAATTTGCGAATGCCGCCGAAACCTTGCCCATGCTGCCGATTGGCTTGAAAACAAAGGTTGTGCTGTCGCATCACATTTTGTCGGGTGGCTTTTCGGAAACGGAATTGCGGGATAAATTGGACGATATGACGCACGTCTATGGCGACGTGTACAAACTTATTTTCACTGCCGACGACCTGCAAGCAAGCCTTGTTGCCGTGAATTTGCTTGAGTACGCAAAATCGCGCTTCCTCAACGTCGTGATTCACGCAATGGGCGAATTTGGCGAACCCTCGCGCCTGATGGGTGCTGTACGCGGCAATGAATGGACATATACCGCGCTTTCGGGCGATAGCACCACCGCCGCAGGTCAAATCACGCAACACGAAGCAAAAAATGTGTATTTTCTGAGTGATAAATCCGTGCCGACAAGCATTTACGGGCTTGTGGGCTTTCCCACGCGGCAAAGCAAAGGCAAATATCTTCACAACGCGCTCTATAACCTGCTTCCGAACAAGCGTAATCTGCTCTACATGAATTTCCCAACGCCCGAAGCCGCTCCCTTCTGGCGCGGTTGGCGCGATATGCTCTCTGGTCTGAGCGTAACGATTCCGCACAAAGAAGCCATTTTTAAGCTCTTGGATGACATTTCCGACGAAGCAAAACAATCGGGCGTGTGCAATACGGCTGTTCCGATAAATGGTCGTTGGAAGGGCTTCAATACTGATGTTCTGGCGATTGAAGATTGCTTAAAAAACTATGTGAGCGAGTTGCAATTCGGTACGCTCATTGTCGGCACGGGCGCGACGACGCAAAGCACGATTGCGGCACTGCGTCGCTTGGGCGTAAACAATAACAGTATTTTCGTGATTGGGCGCAATCGCGCACGGGTCGGCAGTTTGACGAGTAAATTCAAGGTGCGCGGCATTACCGAATCCGAGTACGGTGCGCTGGATGTGGGCGCGATTATCCAAACAACGTCCGTCGGCATGACACCACACGTGGACGAAATGCCCTACGGCAGCGAGCTGTTCCGACGCGGGCTTGTGGTGATGGATGTGGTGTATAATCCCATTCGCACGAAGTATATTCAAAGTGCGGAATTTGAGAAGTGCATCACCATTACGGGCGATGAAATGTTTATCCGCCAAGCAGCGCATCAATTCAGGATTTTTACGGGTGTCGATGTGCCGCTTGAGGAAGTACGCCGTATCTGGACGGATTTTGCGGGAAGATAAAACTGTGAAAGATACAGCTCTGAATGGCGCAGACAGAACCATACTAACAATGGGGAAACATTGCAATCGAAAAGTGAAGGAGTTGAGATGGAGTCCACCTTGAAGGTGGACTCCATCTGAGGCAACAAACTTTTTTCAGTATATCTGCGCCCCTTTGCCACAATGTTTTCTCGTCGTCGTCGCTCGGTTTTTAGCTTGCCGACACAAGATTTTGTGCGACATCCGTGCGATACGCCTGCCACGCCGGAAGCAGCGCGACCACCAGCGACAATGCCACCACACCCGCACCAATCCACGCATCAAAGCCGTAGAACCACGTACCGTCCAAGCGAGTGCCGATGCTGTGCGCAAGCCTTTCTTTCCCAACGAAGAATACACACCGCGCAACAATAATTCCCAAACAATATCCTGCAATGCCGATAAAACCTGCCTCCGCAAGAATAAGCGTGAGAATCGTTTGGCGGTGCGCTCCTAGCGAGCGCAGAATCGCTATCTCGCGGCGACGTTCATTGAGGGAATTGTACAATGCTGCCAGAAATGCCATTGCTGCAACAATGATAACCATGTACGACACGCCGAGCAGTACGCCATTCACATTGCCGACAATCGCAAACAAGCCCGAAATTTCGCGGATTGGCAAGGCAGCTTGCGCCGAAGTGCCATCGTTCACGCTGCGCACAAAACTATCATAAAAAACAGGGCTTTTTAATTTTACGACGAGCGTAGTAATGGTGCTGAATTCAGGCGGTATTTCGTGCGTATGTTCTTCGTGGTCATCTTTCGCATGGTCGTGTCCTTCGTGGTCGTGGTCATGCCCTTCGTGGTCGTGGTCAGGTTCTTTTTGCTTTGTACCGTTTTGCCGCGCTTCTTGCTGTTGCAATACCTGTTCTGCTGCCTCTTGCTGCTCCAGATACTCGTGATAATGCGTGTCCCAGACGGTGTACATCGTCATGTACACTCCTTTGTCGAGGGCAGTTCCGCTTGGCGCGAGAACGCCAACAACGGGCATTTTCCCGTGTTCATGCGCACCTGCTTCGCCAACATCTATGCCGTGCTGCACCGTGATAGAATCGCCTTGCTTCAAGCCCAGTATTTGTGCGGCTTCTGCGCCCAAAACAGCTTCGTAATTTTTGCGAAATGCCGTGCCAGATTGCAGCGCGAGACGAGTATTCTTGCGGTATTCAAAGCGTGTGAAAAATTCGTCTGTTGTGCCAATGACTTTGAATCCGCCAACATTATCACCGAAAACCATTGGAATTGCTGTTTTTACGCGCTTGTCGCGTTGGAGCTTTTCTGCATCGGCGCGAGGGATATTACCGACGGGCGTTCCGATGTGGTACATCGTGTTCAGCACAAGCTGAAGCGGGCTGCCTTTCGCGCCGACAATTACTTCAAAACCTGTGTCTTTCTGAGAAAAAGCTCGTTCCGATTCTGTGCGTAAAGTCAGTATGGAAGCCGTCAGCGCGACACCGAGCGCGACGGACAAAACCGTGAGCGTTGTGGCAATGGAGCGTTGGCGAAGGAAGCGGAGAAGAAGAATAAAGGTGTTCATTGGAGGCGACGTTTTGGGTGCGAAATTGTGGGTGTGAGCTTTGTACACGACAAAACTTCTGAAAGGCGCATAAAATCAGGCTTCAGTGGCTTGAGACTTCTTGTCTGTGTTTGTTGCCTGAAACCCCGCACCAACACTCACAGACAAGAATGTCTGTGCCACTATGAAAGGAATTTTTGTCGTGTACAGAGGTTCAGAACACAAATTCAGAATACAAAAAATCCGACCGCAATACCGCACCAATACTGGGCGTGATGCAGTCGGATAGAAACAAAAAAAATACTGAAATGCTCTGGTGAGGTTTTATGAGGTTTTAGTCGTATTCTACTGGGTTTTCTACTTCAACGACCACCGTGCGACAATAGAAGCGGGCTTCTGGCAATTCATTATTTTCGTAGAGAAGCGGCGGCGTTTTTCCGCGTCCAGTAATTTTGCTTTCTTTTACGACACCTGCTTTATCTACGCCCATCGACACGGCAACAGATTTAGCGCGGCGTTCAGAGATTTTTAAGTTAAAGTCTGCTGTACCGACAATATCCGTATAGCCTGTAATGGTAATTTTGGAATTTGGTTTGATGCGATTATCTTTCTTGATAAACTCAACAATTTTCGCATTTCCTTCTTCGACTTTATCAGAACCAAAGGGGAAAAGAATAAGACGATATTTGTCTTTTTCCACGTCGTTCAAGCGTTCACGCCGCTTTTTTTGTATCGTAATCATCTGCACGGGCATGGACATTCGTTTTGATTTTTCATTGGGAACGCCAGCGTCTTTGAAGCGCACTTCCAAATCGTAGGTAATCGGCACAGTATCAAGGGGGATAGCGTTTTTGTCTTTATTGATTTTCCAGTCCACCACAGGGCGAATTTTACCTGCGGCGGTGATGGGCGCACGAAGATTTTTGCTGCGTTGCTTGATGTTAATGCCCCATTGCTGCGGCTCGGCTTCGGTGGTTACTTTGTTGTAAAAGCGGACGATGGGCGGCGTAGCTTCGCGGAGCGTATCCATGACAAAAACTGGCTGGATGACATCCCACGAACCAAGCAATTCCACACGACGATTTTCTTGGTCGGACTCCAAGGGGCTTTCTTTCGAGGTGGATGGCTTTTCGGGAAGGTCGCGCGACTGGACAACAAGGCGAGCGGCATCAATTTTCCAAACGTCCATAATATATTTTTTCACCGCTTCGGCGCGTCGTGCTGAAAGGTCTTTATTGCCTTTTTCTGGACCCACATTTGCATTGCAGCCGACAATCGTTAAAGTTGCATCGGGCAAAGTTTTAAGGCGATAACCAATGATATTCAGCACGTCGTAATAGACATCCAGCGTTTCCGAGCCAAAAAAGCGTTCAGGACGAAAGCCTTCTGCGGCAATATCGGTCATTACACGGTAGCGTTCGGGAATGGTCGCGGAATTATCATCGAAAAAAACGTAATTCAAAAGCGGGTGGATTTGGCGACTCAAATACTCATCCACGCGGATTTGCACCACAGGCACTTCCACGCCGTTTGCTTCCACGCCCATTGCGCGAATTTCTGGCTTTTGCGGAGCTTGTGCTTCCTCTTGTGCATATACACTTGTTGTACATCCCCAGACCAAAGCAAGGAGAAGCAAAAAATACGTCGGGCGATTCTGTTTACGAACCGTGTATCGGCATTGTGTCATAAAAAACATCCTCAAGAAAAACATGAAAAGTGTATGATTATATTCAAGATAGTAACGTCTTGGCTTACCGTTGAGTGTACGCAACGCGGTCAGCCAAAAAAAAAACGAACCACCGCCACTGTACGGTATGAAAAGCGTTATCGGCGCATTCACACAAAGCAATGACGAAGTTCGCATAGAAGAGAAAGATAACCCATAGAGAATGACAAAGATACGAAAAAATTTATCTTGCTCGGTATGACTACGCAGTATTACTAAAATATCGTGCTTTTTCGTTAGACCAGAACAAGAAGGGAAGGTTTAACGTCATGGGATAAACGTGATTATCCTTTACACCCCAGCTAGATTGCGCTGTACACGAGCTTCACGAAAATAATTCACTGCAAAAAAAAACCTCAACAATGTAAACATTATTAAGGTTTTGTGGTGAATGAGTCCTGTACTCAACAGACAAGTTCTCGGCGTAGTACAATACCAAAGGAAGTCGTAAGGAGAGGAAATCGTCAGCAATCCTGTCAGTGTTTTTCTTTGTCGTTAATTTGATAGACGATTTTTCGGAGCGTATCGAACTGTAAATACGAGTACATACTTTGCAGTCGTTCAATAGCGTGGTGTGCGCTCAAGTGCTGGCTTCGCAGCTCACGAAAGATTTGCCGAATGTGGAAGTCGCGCAAGGCTTTTTCGTTCAGCAATCCTAAGTGGCGCAGTGTCGTAAATTGGTCGTCGCTGATAAACTCCTGCAAGATATTTCCGGCTTTACTCAACACATCATAGCTGTTTCCGCTGAAATTCATTTCTCCATGCGGGATGGGTAGTGCGCGGACACCGCTATTATCAAACGATTCCAACGTCTCGAAAGAATCAAACGTGATGTCGGTAAGAGCATTCATTGGAGTTTCCAATGCTTTTGCTTGTGCGAATGCCTGTACGGACAAAGCAAAATATGTGAATAAAAAGTGCGCATTGTTTTTGCGCTATCGTACTGAAACACCATATGACAAAAAAAAGTTCCTACACAGACCAATGAGCCTATTTCTACGCCTGAAGCAGAAAATTTTGACGGCGAAGAGCGGGAAAATGCGTAGATTTTGGCAATGCAAGGCAAGCATTGTTCTCTATCTTTTCCACGTTCCACCACTCAAACACTCTATGATATGGTCGTTTCTTGTGTTACACGAATAATCCAAGCACATATTGTACGCTTGCATCCATCGCGAGGAGAATCTCCGCGCTGGGAGCATCTCGTTCTGCGGCGTTCACCGACACAAACACACTTTCCCAATATGTGGCAAGTTGTTACCGGAACAATCGACAACGATGAAACGCCGCTCAGAACTGCCTTTCGGGAAATTGAAGAAGAAACGGGCATATGTGCCGATAAACTCTGGGTGCTGCCGCACGTCGGCACGTTCTACGATGCCGAGCGGAATGCAATGAACCTCGTGCCATGCTTTGCGGCAATTTTTGTGCATGATTCCTCAGAAGTCGCATCAGTACACATCTCCAGCGAGCATACTGCGTTTGAATGGCACACAAAAGAGGAGGTGCAACGGCAACTCGTGATTCCATCGCACATTCAAGGTGTGGAAGTGCTTGAACGCCATATTTTACCGCTTCTTGAGCGCGGCGAAGAACCAGTATTTGCGAAACATCATCGCTCGGAGTGCGCGTAAATACGGGCTTGGCAATCCTACAAGTTTTCCGTATTTTATTGTCTGCTTTTTTTATTTCCAATAAGCAAGAACACATCACCAAGAACATATCACCAAAAACCATGAAAACAGGCGTTGTTATTTTCCCTGGCTCAAATTGCGACCGCGACGCGCTGTATGGCGCATCATTGCTGGAAGGAACAAGCTCCGTTCGGCTTTGGCACAAAGAGACAGAATTACCCGCCGGACTTGATTGTATCATTGTGCCGGGCGGTTTCTCATATGGCGATTACCTCCGATGCGGCGCAATAGCTCGCTTTTCGCCCATTATGCACGAAGTAATGCGCTTTGCCGAGCGTGGTGGCTTTGTTATGGGCATTTGCAATGGATTTCAAATCCTGACCGAAGCAGGAATGCTGCCGGGTGCGCTCTTGCGCAATAAAAATGTGTCGTTTATTTGCAAAGATGTATTCTTGCGCACCGAGCGCACCGATACTGCCTTTACAAGCGCAATCACCCAGCAGCAGCATCCACAAGGACAAGACCGCAATCACACAGGCGTTTTGCGCATTCCTATTGCTCACGGCGAGGGCGCATACTATGCCGATGCCGAAATCATCACCGAGCTTGAAGCCGAAGGGCGTGTTGTTTTTCGTTATGCCGATAGCACGGGTGCTGTTACGCCAGAATCAAATCCCAACGGCTCGGTGAATAACATTGCTGGAATTATCAATAAAAAGGGTAATGTGTTAGGAATGATGCCGCATCCAGAGCGTGCTGCTGATGCCACTTTGGGTAAAACAGATGGATTACTCGTTTTTCAATCCTTAGTAAAAACTGTGCATGAAGCACCGTAGAATAAGCATACAGCTACCGTACAATTAGCATAGGAAGGCTCAAAAATTAAGTGGATAAACTTCAAAATACTTATACCGTTTCGATTGTAAAATGAATACTTTCAATTCTCCGAAACAAGGCAGCATGCTGCCTTGCTAAAATCAAAGTATTCAAAGTATAGTCA